>NZ_JBHSZV010000010.1:0-154639 GCF_042663045.1 Halobacillus seohaensis
TGTACTGTCTTCACGTAGGTAGATTGCTTATGACTCGAGTGTCTGGGTGCCGTAGCTGGACTGTCGAAATGCGATTGGTAAACAAGACTGGTTAAGTCTGTGTGAGGATAAGCGCAACTATACGAGAGGAGGAAACGGTTATGGTTGATCGAGTGACCGCTACCGACGAGGCCCTCAAATTAATCGCCTCATTGAAGGAAAAGCATGGCCCTTTAATGTTTCATCAATCAGGCGGTTGCTGCGATGGTAGTTCCCCAATGTGTTATCAAGATGGTGACTTGCTAATAGGTAGTCAGGATATTCTTCTTGGAGAAATTGGCGAAACTCCATTTTACATGAATAAAATGCAATATGAATATTGGAAGCATACCCAACTCATTATTGATGTCGTTGAAGGTCGGGGAGGCATGTTCTCTCTTGAAGGAGTTGAAGGCAAGCGATTCTTATCACGGTCCCGCGCCTTCTCTGATGAAGAATATAAGCAATTAAAAGCATCAAAATCAGTTTAATATAAAAAATAAATCCCCGATCATGGGGATTTATTTTTTATTCATTGATTTCTTTTTCAGTAATAAGGTTTTGAACATCCAAAATTATAGATTCTAACTCTGCCAATCCTTTAGTTGGACTTGATAGAAAAACACTCTCAAGCCGTTCCTGCAAATTATCAGGTTTAATATTCATCAATTCGACACATTGCCTTTGCCACTTATAGGCTGGGTGATGAACATATATACAATTGAGGCCGAATAATAATCCCATCACTCTTGTTTGAGCGGAAGCCATGACAGAATAGAGCATGAGCCAGTCTTCCCGTTCAAGCAAAGCACGGCGATTAGTCCATCGCGTTCCAAAATTCGAATGAGCGTCTATCATGCTATGACTAAGTGACTCTGGGTATACAAGGACTTTAGCTTTTAGACCCTCCAACAGTTCTTCTCCATATAAAGGAATTCCAAAGTGAATAGAGGCTATAATACTTTGATCTTCAGTATCCACTTGAAATTCTTTTGTTACTTTTTTGATTTTTTGAATTACCGTTTCAGTTAAAAAGCTACTAATCTCTAACTTAACTTGATTTACTTCATAAGTTTCCGACCATTCTTCTTCTTCATACTCATGAAATTCCAACACTTTACCTTCTAATTTCTTAATTACGAATAATCGGTCTTCATCTGTTGGTTCTTCCCTCCACAAGATATTTAACTCAATATCTGAGTGAACATCAGCCCAACCTCTTGAAAGGGATCCAGCAATGTAAATTGCCTCTACTTTTTGATTATCTTCATAGACTTTCGCTATTTTAGCAGCTAGTTCTTTTAGCGTCATTTGCTCTCTCCAAACTTTTCATAGAATGTAAATACTGAAGATTAAATGATAGTACAAGCTATTATATTTACACCCTATCAAATAATCAACGACAAGGCTATGTTTATTTTCTTACTTTTTTAGAACCATTCCCTCTCTCCTTAAAAAGGGTACCAACCATATAACGACATGCCATTAACAAGCCAAATAGTTTATATCCTAACATGATCAAGATACAATGGTGTTATAAAAAAATGAAGGAGTGAAGGTATATGAATCGTGAAATTCAACTAATTAAAAGACCAGAATCAACTCCCAACCATGATCACCTCAAAATTCTAAATACAGATACCCCGCAACCTGAAGAAGAAGAGGTTTTACTAAAAACGTTATATGTTTCTGTTGACCCTTATATGAGAGGACGTATGAATGATGTGAAGTCGTATGTAGAACCCTTCAAACTACATGAACCTATTTCTGGCGGAGTAGTAGCACAGGTTAGTGATTCTAAGTCATCTGATTTTGAAAAGGGGGATATCGTAACAGGGAACCTTCAATGGAAAGAATATGTTGTATCTAAAGCTAACTCGTTAAGAAAAGTAGATCCTACACTTGGTCCTGTAACCACTTCTCTCGGTGTTCTAGGGATGCCTGGCTTAACTGCATACTTCGGACTCACTGACATTGGCCAACCTAAACAAGGAGAGACACTTGTCGTTTCTGGAGCTGCGGGTGCAGTTGGATCAGCGGTTGTGCAAATAGGTAAAATATATGGATGTAGAGTAGTTGGCATCGCTGGAACAGAGGAAAAGACACGTTACTTAAGCGAAGAGTTGGATGTAGATGTCACGATTAATTATAAACAGCAAAATGTAAAGAACGCTCTTGAAGAAGCATGTCCTCAAGGTGTAGATATCTATTTTGATAATGTGGGTGGAGATATCGCTGACACAGTTTATCCTTTACTGAATAAGTTTGCCCGGATTGTTCAATGTGGTGCGATCTCCTCCTACAATATTCCTAACGACCAAGGACCAAGACTCCAAATGCACTTAATCAAATCTAGTGCCCTTATTAAAGGATTTACAATTGGCGATTATCAGGATCGATTTAAAGAAGGATTCGATCACCTTTCCACTTGGCTAAAAGAAGGAAAATTAACCTATAAAGAAACTTTTCAAGAAGGTTTTGAAAACATTCCTGATGCCTTTTTCGGCTTATTTACAGGAGAAAACCTTGGAAAACAACTAGTAAAAGTAGCAAATCCCGAATAGAAAAGAGAAATCGACATAAACAATGCTCGGAGCAAAATGCTCCGAGCATTGTTTTTTATATGAGGAAATATCGTATTAGGAGATGTATTGTTACTCATGGTTCTGGTGTACGATTTCCTTTACGATTTTGATCTAAAAGTTTAGATGGAGTTCAGTTACCTCAATCATTTGTACAATTTTCAATCATAGGTGGTCCCCGTTCATCTCAATATGGTAAGAGGGTAAAGAGGAACGGTGAGACTCTTTCTTCTAGTTTAATGCACCTTGAATAACGAAAGTGATAAGAATTGTATCATCTCTCTACACCAAGTGCTCTTTCTAATGATGCTTCACCTTGTTTACTTCTATAAACCTTGTTAAATCAACAAAAAGAAGCATTCCAAATTATATACGAATTGGACTATTAAAACCTTTTTTATTTAATGTTTGATATTCTTAAACCGAACCCGTTCGCACTTACGTTATTTATGTTAGTGTTATCTCACTCAACGCTTGTTTAATATTCGCTCGGGTTTTTACTCTTGTAAAGTCCAGACCCATTCCTACAATTGATTGAGCAATCTCCGGTCTAATCCCTGTTAATATTGTTTCTACCCCTACAAGTTCTAAAGAATGAGTGACTTGAAAAAGGTAGTTTGCTACAGTTGTATCAATTTCAGGAACACCAGAAATATCAATTAATAAATAATGGAGGTGATGCTTCGAACTTTGTTCTAACGAGGTTTCCATAATCAGCTGAGCTCGTTCAGGATCAATTTCTCCAACAACCGGAAGCACAGCTACCCCATCTGCAATTGGGACAACCGGAACAGATAGTTCTGTTAGTTTCTCTTGAGCTTGTTGATACACTTGATTATTATGTTTGATATAGATTTGACTAAATTGGAAGATTACTTGATCAAGTAGTGGATTAATATATTTATTGACATCTAAAACAGTAATAGCTGCAAACTGATTTTCTTTTATTTCTTTATCAAAAGTCTTCCATATTAATGTGCGATAGTATCCCATTATAGCAATGGTTTCATTTAAAGGTATGTTGCTCTTTACTGCTTTTTCACCAATATCATTAGCCCATTGTTCCACCTTACCTTTCACTTCAGCATAATCATTAATCAAGGATTCACCTAAATATTGAAACAAACGCGAGCGCCATTCTTGTATTTCTGTTTTTGAAAGGGCTGATTGTACGATATCTACCAGGTAGTCACTTTTTTCAAACCCTTCTAATTGTTCCGCTAAATGTGTACGATGCTCAATAATCTTATTTCCTATAAAAGTAAGCTCTTCTTTCATAAATACAAAGTCCCTTCACTATTTTACTTATATAATAAGTTTTTATATTAATTTTGTAAAATCATTTAATGAATATACTAATACCGTGGTTTGTCATATTGACCAAACCACTTATAGCGGCGTTTAGAAAACCATATATACAAAGGGGAACCAACTTTAAGTACGCCTGGTAAATAGAGAGCGAACCCTATCAATGACAAAGGTGGCAGAACAATTAGAAGGAATCGAATAGAGCGAAAGCCTTTTTTTAACTCTCCTTGCTTCGTTAAAAGATGAATTTCTTCAAGTGTGTTTTCCCCTTTTAAATATGGATAGTTTCCACTAGCCTCTACCTCTTGGACCGAGACCCATTTCACTTGATCAAACCAATCAAAACGTCGAAGGAACTTTTTCACATGGTAGCAAAAAGGACATTGTGCATCGTAAAACACAATATGCTTCATTTCTTCTCTCCTCCTTATGTTAAATAGACACGAACCCATCCGCGAACACCATTAATCATCCAAATTTCTTCAAATGAATCGAGATTTTTTTTATACAGAGTTTTCTCTTTGATTTTTCCGTTATTTAATAATTTTTCTCTGTAAGTACCTCTTAATAGTCCAGATTCAACGGGCGGTGTGAAATAGTGACCTTGATATTTAACGACGAGATTTGCAATTGTAAATTCTGTAAGTTCTTCTCGTGAATTCCATAATAACACCGCATATACATTTCTACGATTATGAGTTTCATACATAGAGCGATAAGTTGTTTTGTGAAATAAAAACGGATTATTTTCATCGATTGACTCTTTTGCCACACTGCAAAAAACACTTTCCGGCGACTTATCAATCTCTTGAGTCTCTGCATTCAAAGTACCATTTTCATGAAGCAACAACCTTACTTTGTATAGACCCCTAGGGTAGGAGTGTTTCAGTGTCTCAATCTGATCCTCTACTTTCTCTTTATTGTATTGATATTGAAAGTATTCGGTAGAGTTTTCTAGACGGATTAAGTGATAAGAGAGAAGCGGAAAATTCCCATCCTCTAACTTCATAGATTCCAGCAACTGAAAATCAGGTCTTTTCTCCATTAATAATTGCGCTTTCGTAAGAACTTCTTCATATTCCCCGACAGGAGTTGAATCCCATGTTACCCCTCCTCCAGTTCCATATACCGCTTGATCCTGATCTAATAATACAGTCCGAATAGGTACATTAAAAACAGCATCCGCGGTAGGTGTCATATAACCAATTGCGCCACAATAAAAGTCTCTTGCAGAAGATTCAAGTTCAGCTATATAACTCATGGTTCTTACTTTGGGAGCGCCCGTGATGGATCCACACGGAAAAAGTGCCTGGAAAATTTCATGCAGGGTTGTCTTCTCTTCGATAATTGCTTCAATTGTCGAAGTCATTTGATGCACAGTTGGATAAGTTTCAACGTCAAAGAGGTTAGGTACCTTCACCGTTCCCGATACAGCAAGTTTGCCTATATCATTTCGCAGTAAATCTACTATCATTAAATTCTCAGCTTTTTCTTTTTCAGCTTTTCTTAGGGTTTCTTTTTGAACTTTATCTTCTTCTAAGGTTCGTCCTCGACGAGCTGTCCCTTTCATTGGCTTTGTCTTTAGTCTTGTACCGTTTTTACGAAAAAAAAGTTCAGGAGAGGCTGATAAGATTTCTCGGTTACTTCCTAAATTTAAATAAGCACTATACCCAGACTTCTGATTATTTGTCAGCTGCTTATAAAATGAGAAAGTATTCCCTTTAAATTTGGATGTTAGGCGGGTAGTATAATTAACTTGGTACGTATCACCTTTTTGAATCGCATCCTTAATTTGATTTAAGCCATTCTTATATTCCTGAAAACTCCCATCCATTCTCCATTCTGAAGATTCATATGGTAAAATTTCATGATCCAACCTCTGAGAAAGAGGTTTTTCAAACACTCCAAACCAAACAAGAGGCCAAGTAGAGCTTTTATTCACTTTATATGAAGAATCAAATGCCGGGGCTGCTTCATATGATACACACCCTGCTACATAGCATCCTTCAGCTAAAGCCTGTTCTACTAATGAAAACGCATCGTTCACTTCATTTACATGATGGGCTGTAATTATATTGATAGGATCGGAAAACTGTAAGGGATGAAGCTTTCCCTCTTCATCTTCAAATTCAAAATATAATTGTACATCATTCATGTTCTCACCCTTCCCCTTTTTTTCTCCATAAAACACAAAGCCCTTCGGTAAGCATTTTCCGTCATTTGAAAACCACATTCTGTTAAGATTGACTCTGGGTGAAATTGGATACCTTCTACAGGATAAGAATGGTGGCGAACACCCATAACTACAGAATCCTCAGACATTGCACTGATTTCTAGACAAATCGGTATGTCTTCAAAGGGAGTTTGAAAAGAGTGATAACGAGTGACTTGCACAGGGTTAGGTACTCCACGAAAAATACAACGACCATCATGGGTGATCATCGTTACTTTCCCATGCATCGGTTGCTTTCCTTCTTGTACGCTTCCACCAAAATATTCAACAATTAGTTGATGACCTAAGCAAACACCTAGAATAGGAATGGAAGTATAAAAATGTTGGAGAACTTTTTTACATATCCCTGACTCTTCCGGTTTTCCTGGTCCAGGTGACAAAACAATAAGGTCAGGGCTTTTTACCATTATTTCAGCTAACGTTACTTCATCATTCCGAAAAACTACCACTTCTTCATCCATCTGTTTAAAATACTGAACTAAATTATAAGTAAATGAATCATAGTTATCGATTATTACGATCATATTGAAACACCTTCACTTCTAAAAATCTATTCTCTATTATATCGATACTTTCTAACTATTTCACGGTATACCTCTCTACTGGTCCTCACTTTATAAACAAACTTTTATTTAAAATATTAAACTTTTTGAAAAAACAGTTAATTTTGTTGAAAAATTACAAATCTACGTAGTATAATAAAAAATGTGTAAGCGTATACAAAAACTGCTTACCTTACAAAAGGAGGAGGGGTTCAAATGAGTGCAATCTGGCTTGCTGTAGCTGGAGGTATTGTCTTTATACTTGGCTATAAGTACTACTCAAAATTCATTGCAGAAAAGATTTATCGTTTAGACCCAAATTATACGACACCCGCTCATCGTTATAAAGATGGCGTAGATTTTGTTCCTACGAACAAATTCGTATTATGGGGACACCACTTCACTTCTGTTGCTGGAGCTGCCCCTATCGTGGGACCTGCTATAGCAGTATATTGGGGTTGGCTGCCAGCTTTATTATGGGTACTGCTTGGAACTGTATTTGCAGCGGGAGTTCACGATTTTGGAACACTCGTTTTATCTGTTAGGAATAAGGGACAATCAGTTGGTACATTAGCTGATAAGTTGATTGGACAAAAAGCCAAAATATTGTTCTTATTCATTATCCTACTACTTGTATTAATGGTTAACGCTGTTTTCGCTTGGGTTATTGCGAATTTATTTATCTCTTTTCCAGCAAGTGTTGTATCCGTTTTTATACAAATTCCATTAGCTATATGGATTGGCTACAGAGTCTACAAACGGCGCGGAAATATGTTGCTTCCGTCTGTTATCGCTCTTGCAGTTATGTACTTATCAGCTATCGTAGCAAGTTATGTACCTGCGTTACAAATTGATCTTGTCCGTTATTTTGGCGGTGAAGGGTCTGCAGGGTTATTTGGACTTGATGCTACAGCGACAGCTTTCTTTGTATGGATTATTGTTCTAATGGTCTATGTTTACATTGCATCTACTTTACCTGTTTGGAAACTACTACAGCCGCGTGACTATATTAACTCTCACCAACTCATTGTTGGACTAGGATTGCTTTATTTAGGAATGCTAGTCACAAATCCTGAAATTACGGCTCCAGTAAGTAATGCGCAAGCCGATACTTCATGGTTCCCGCTTCTGTTTATTACCATTGCTTGTGGTGCTATTTCTGGATTCCACGGACTTGTAGCTTCTGGAACATCTTCTAAGCAATTGGATAAGGAAACCGATGCTAGATTTGTTGGGTACTTAGGAGCTGTTGGTGAAGGTGCTTTAGCACTTGTAGCCATTATTGCCGTTATTACTTTCTTCCCAACTTCCGCTGAATTTAGTGCGACTTATAGTGGGTTTACAGCTGCTAGCGGAGCAGGATTAGGTGTATTCATTCAGGGTGCTGGAGCTTTGGCCTCAGGCTTAGGGATTCCAGTGTCTGTAGCATCAACGATTGTATCTGTTATCGTTGTCAGCTTTGCTGCTACGACTCTTGATTCGTCTGTTCGTCTGATGCGTTACATTATTGCAGAACTAGGTACAGAATATAACATTGCACCACTCACTAAAACACATGTAGCTACTACAGTTGCTGTTGTTTCTAGTGCGGCCCTTACTCTCATACCTCAAGGACCTAATGGTTTTGGATCTGGTGGATATCTGTTATGGCCGTTATTTGGTACTTCCAACCAATTACTAGCCGGAATAAGTTTACTCCTCATTTCAATTTGGCTAAAACGACTTGGCAGAAATTATTGGCCTGCCTTGATTCCTATGGTATTTCTAATGTTTATGACTCTTTACGCAATGATTATACAAGTCTTAACTCAATGGGCCCCTTGGGGCGATCAGAGTGATTGGTTGCTCTTTACTTTTGGAGCTATCGTCCTTGTATTTACAATTTGGATATTGGTTACAGCGGCTTCTTCTCTTATGGGCAAAGATAAAGATAATATAGAGAAAAGTGCTTAGTCATCAAATTAAGAATGACCTATTTATTAGCTTAATGTACTTTCGATTTTCATAAGCACAGAGAGAGTCGCGCAAATTGTGCGACTTTCTCTTTTTATACGAAAGGGGCAATAACAAATGGTTGAAATTATGATCATACGTGCTGAGAAAGAAATTGGCATGGGTTGCTGTGGTGGGATTTGCGAAGAGGGCATCGTGAATATGAGCAATGAATTTAAACATCATGATGATGATCGAGAACAGATGGGACAGCTTTATCAGAGATTAGATGAGAAATATGGAGAGCAAATTCATATTACCTTTTTAGACCCAAGAAATTTATTCGCTTTGGCGGGGTATTTTATAAAGCAAGTGAAGAATCATCACATTTCTCCTTTAGAAGCCCTGAAAAATTTTTCTAGTCACATTAGATACAATGCCCTTTTCATTAACGGCCAATACTCAGAAAAATCACAAAACTATGATACACTTATTAACGATATGTTGCAGGCGTAAGGTGGGATAAAATGACCGAAAAAAAATACTCATTAAAACGACTATTTCAATTATACGATGAGATATTAAGCCTCCCTCATAAAAACGAGGTTGCGCGAGAATTAAGGGATGAAGATGATCTCTTTCTACTCCTCGTTTATTCAGATATGCTCGGTATTCCTAACCCAGCATTTTACTATACGTTAGAATTGTACCCATATATCATTGAGAAGTTTCATGATTGGCATCTTCGGATGGGTATGGAAAAGTCACCATTAGACGGAATTAGATGTTGCTAAGAAGGGAGTAACTATCATGAGTGATTTACAACAAAACAAAATTCTATTTGTAGGCGGCAAAGGTGGTGTGGGAAAATCAACGACCTCTGCTGCCATTGCCGTAGCCTTTGCTAGAGCTGGTCATAAGACACTCATTGTATCGACGGATCCAGCTCATAACCTAGGAGATATCTTTCATAAAAAAGTAAAACATGAGAAAACGAAGTTGGAAGATCAGTTATGGGGAATCGAAGTAGATCCTAACCGTGAGTCAAAGCGCTATATCCAAGGCGTAAAAGACAATCTTCAAGGTTTAGTTAAATCTAGAATGGTGGAAGAGGTTCACCGTCAAATTGACATGGCAAGCGCTTCTCCCGGAGCAGATGAAGCAGCACTATTTGATCGCTTAATCTCCATCATTTTAGATGAGTCAGATCATTTTGATAAAATTGTATTTGATACCGCTCCTACTGGTCACACCATCCGCTTATTAACACTTCCAGAGCTCATGAGTGTCTGGATCGATGGAATGCTTGAAAAAAGAAAAAAAGTCAACGACAATTATACACAACTTCTCAATGATGGGGAGCCGGTCGATGATCCAATCTATGAAATTTTACAAAAAAGAAAAGAGAAATTTTCGGAGGTCAGAGAGATCATTTTGGATAGCAAACAAACTGGATTTATCTTTGTTTTAATCCCGGAACGTTTACCGATTCTAGAGACCCAACAAGCCATTAAGCAATTAGACCAACATCACCTTCATATAAAAACGTTAATTGTTAACAAAGTACTTCCTGATTATGCAGATGGAGTTTTTTTAGAAAGACGACGGAAGCAAGAACAAAATTATCTAAATGAAATTGATCGGACATTTTCAAAGCAACGCAAAATCCGCGTTCCACTCTTTGAAGAAGATGTTTATGATATGGAGCAACTCTCTACTTTCGCCGATCACTTAAAACACGTACTCAAGGAGGAATCACATAAATGAAAGCTATAACACACGCAGAAACAGAAGGGCTAAGCGGATTATCCTATCAAGATATGGACCAGCCAACAGCAAAACCTAACGAGGTAAGAGTGAAACTAAAAACAGCCGGCATGAATCGCAGAGATGTTTCAGTCACATCTAGACATAAGTCAGATCAGCCTCCTTTCATACTAGGATCGGACGGCGCTGGTATCATCGACGAAGTTGGCAGCCAAGTTCAACACATAAGTAAAGGAGAAGAAGTTATTATTAATCCAGGATTAGGATGGAAGAATAATAGTGACGCTCCCCCTGCTGGGTTTGGAATTCTTGGCTTCCCCGGCAACGGAACGTTTGCTGAATACATTACGATTCCGGCAGATAATGTGGAACGGAAGCCTGACCATTTAAATTGGGAAGAAGCGGGTGTTCTCTCACTAGCTGCACTAACGGCCTATCGCGTTTTATTTACTCGTGGAAACATTAAACAAGGTGACACAGTCATGCTCCCAGGGATTGGCAGTGGTGTGTTAACCTTTGCGCTAAAATTTGCCAAAGCAGCTGGTGCTAGAGTAATTGTGACATCTCGTAGCGAAGAAAAACTCACAAAGGCTAAAGAACTTGGTGCTGATGTTGGTATTTTAACGAGTTCTGATTGGAATGAAGAGTTAAAGGATGAACAAGTAGACGTTTTAGTTGAAAGCATAGGAAAGGCTACTTTCGAAAAATCTTTAAATATCATTCGTAAAGGCGGCACAATTGTTACATTTGGTGCTACTACAGAAGATAAATTCACCATTGATATAAGACATTTCTTCTACGGCCAGTTCAATTTACTAGGTTCGACAATGGGTAGTGCAGAAGAATTTAAAGAACTGCTTCATTTCTTAGAGAAACACGAGATTAAACCCGAAGTGGATCGTATGTTTAGTCTTTCAAATTTCCAAGAAGCCTTTGAATACGTGCAAGACTCAAAGAATTTCGGTAAGATAGGCTTCACTATCGATTAATATAAATATCGCCCTATGGTTTACAGACCTTAGGGCCTTTTCTGTACGAGAAAAACTTCTTTACTTTCTTGACTCAAACCATTGCCAATAAATGATTAAAATTATAATATTAATAGTATTAACACGGCGAACCGGTAAAGAGTAAAGAAAAGGAGAGTATTATCGATGAAAATCCTAATTGTGGACGATGATGAATCCTTGCGAGAAATGATGAAAGATTTATGCACTAAGGATGGATTAGTAGCAGATACAGCTGTAGATGGTCGGGACGGTTTATACTTATTCAACAAAAACCATTATGATATATTAATCGTCGATTACCATATGCCTATTATGGATGGGTTAGAGTTTGTAAAGCACGTACGCTACGAAAATCAACAAGTTCCCATTCTTATAATAACCGAAGATGATCGACAAAAGACGGCAGATCAATTTATTCAAGAAGGTGCTACCGATTTTTCATTAAAACCAATAAAAGCCCTCGACATCATTTCTCGTATCCACCTACATATCCAAATAGTGAATATGAAAAGCAGATTAAAATTAGAAGAAGACGTCTATACAGCTAAAGGAATTAGCAAAGGCACCCTTGATTCTATTGCTTCTTACTTAAAAGAACACCACACTCTTAAGTCAGTAGATGAAATTTCTTCTAGTGTAGGGCTCGCTTACCCAACTGTGTATCGCTACCTGATGCATCTTTTAGAAGAAGGTAAAGTAAAGCAAGTGATTCGCCATCAAAAAATTGGTCGTCCTAAAAAACTATATGAATGGTATACTCACTAAAATTTAAAAGACTTCATTCGTTTAGCTGTAGGCGAGGCATTTTCATTTTGAACAGGGGAAGATTATATCGATCCTCCCCCCTTAAAACCACTTGAAAACGGTTTTCTTTCCCATTAACAATTGTTGTGAAATGATGTTATTATATAGCTAACCACTCCCCCCTTTATATAGTATTTTTGCCAGCAGCCAATTGGAGCTACTGGCATTTTTAATCGATTTTCATGATGGTATGATAACTTAGGGACGGGATGAACATGATGTGTACGAATAACATAGAACTACGTTATCTCCCGTAGCTCGAAAATAAGAAAGAGGCCGAGTTCATTATATAAGAACCCGACCTCTTTCTTATTTTCGATGTAAAAATTCAAAAAAGTCAATAAAAGCATGAAACATTGCAATCGATTGAAAAGTAATAAGGCTCAAAGCAGTCATCGAAAAAAAAGCAATAAATAGCAAACGTACAGCATGAATGCCGTGTAACCAAGCCATTTGAAATCCTCCTTATCGATACACCCCTCTACTTCGAACGGTTTAAATCTATTCTACTCCTCTCACTTCAAATTTCAATTGTTTTATTTGTCGAATACTTTATAATATTTCTTCATATTTCCTCCACCAAGGACGTGTTCTTTCAAGCTGTCCCGCTAATTTAAACAATGTGGCTTCGTCACCAAATCGCCCCATAAAGTGGGATCCTATCGGCAAGTTATTTTCACCCCAATATAGTGGAATGCTCATTGCAGGCTGACCTGTTACATTAGCAATTGGCGATAAATGAGCATAATTCGCAGAAACTTGTAAAATTTCGTCTACAGATTTTTTGGAACCATTATATTCTCCGAGTGGTAAAGGAGGCTTCGAACTAACAGGATGAAGAAGGACATCATATTTTTCAAAAAACTGATGAATTTTCACACTCTCATCAAATAAAAACTGTCGCGCTTCCTCATATTCAAAAACGGTGATTTTTTCACTTTTCTCGATAATTGTTGATAATAGCAGTTCCACATTTTGCGAAGTAGCTTGCTTGCCATTTAACCGTGAAGCATTTCTAACCGCTATAGCTCCTCCAACTACCCAAACGGTAACATAGGCATTCATAAAGCGATGAAGATCGAAATCTGGGTAAGCAATTTCAACATTATGACCTAGATCCTCACATAGTTTAGCCGTTGACTCAATCGCTCCTTGAACTTCTGGTGCTATTTCCATTAAGGAACTAAAGTCAGCCATATAAGCGATATTAAGTGTTCCTGGATCCGTTTCAACATATTTTTGAAAAGGGGCGCCTATGCTAGGAGTAGAAAAGGAGTCCCCCACTTGTGGACCTTCTATGACATCTAACAGGGCTGCACTATCACGGACTGAGCGTGTAATGGCATGATGAACCGATAAACTGTTAATGCGCATAGATAAAGGACTTCGCCCGCGAGTGGGCTTTAATCCAAATAATCCACAACATGACGCTGGGATTCTGATCGAGCCTCCTCCATCGCTCCCATGTGCAAAAGGAATCATTCCCGAGGCTACAGCTGCAGCCGCTCCACCACTTGAACCACCGGGTGAAAAGTCAGGATTCCAAGGGTTCCTGGTAAATCCCAAATAGTCGGACTCAGTAGCAGGAGTAAAACCAAACTCCGGTGTGTTTGTTTTCCCTATAATAGTTAAACCCGACTTTTTGTAACGCTTAACTATTTCATCATCCCACGTGGCCTGAAAGCCTTCCATCACTTTTGAACCATAAGAAACAGGAGCTCCTTCAACAGCATTTAAATCTTTAATGAGAAAAGGAAAACCTCCAAATGGGCCATTCCCTTGATCGAATTCCTCTGCCGACTGATCAAACATTGTATGTACGACGGCGTGAAGTTCAGGGTTTTTGTCGATAATTTTTTGTTGATAATGGTTCGTCAATTCACTTAGCTTTATTTGTTTCTTTTTTAACAATTCAAGTTGACCTAATCCATCCATATTTTGGAGTTCTTGAATAAACATTATCTTTATCTCCTTTACCTAGGCGTGGTCGGTCTCTGGAAAATCTAGACTCCATTTTTATTGTTGGTTTTAACCTTATAAAGCGCCTCATCTGCATGATTGAGAAGTTTATTTTCAGTTTGTCCATGTTGGGGATAAAGCGCAATTCCGATTGATACTCCCAAGTTCAAAGATTTTCCTTCGATCGTAATAGGCTGACTAAAACTCCTCTTCATCATATTCTTTATCGGTTATATCACGACATACCGTAATTATAGACACTTTTCCATTATATAAGACTTTCCCACCATGCATTTCCACCTTTTTCTTCGTTCCATCCACGGCTTTTAAACATCTATTAATTGGCCTAGAAATAAATTCATCAGCTTTAATTTGACCTAGTCTTTCTTGGATATCCTCTTCCTCTTCGTCCACTACAAACTGAAATATATCCGCTCCAATAAGTTCAAGACTACTTGAGGCATTTAATAAACAAATGCCGGACTGATTAACATAGTCAATTTTATTTTCATCTCCATGTACAAACATTGCGTCTTCAGAGGTTTTAACAATATCCCAATACTTGTCACCCGGATATTTAACACTAGTTAGTAACTTGGTTATCAACATATATTTATCATTTTCACTTTTCAACGGTTTGATGGTACATTCACAATTATCCCAATCAATAAACTGATAGGATGCATCACCTTTATTATGATTTCTTTTTCATCTTTATAGAATTGGTTTATCGATTTACCAAGAAGATTCGGTTCCCTATGTAAAATAGTTTCATTTCCATAAGTAAATACGTACAAGTCTTTTTTCTTCTCTACAATCGCTATTCCTTCCTCCATAGAGTTGAGGATATCATCAGTTAGTTCATTACCAATTATTGCCAAGTTAAAGTCCTCCCCTTTATTTATACTTCAGGGAATGTTGTATTTTTTCCATTACATCTAGATACCTGAATGTTTCTTTGTGATATTTATCTAAAGATTCCTTTTCGTTAATTGCTTTCATAAATGCCTCTACTTGCAGACTATATTGGTCACCATACTCTTCAAAACTTCGCTCCCCATAATTATTTTCCAGAGTGATCTTCCCTTGATGGTCGTTCTTGTCAGGTCGGTAAGCATCATGAACTCTAAGCATTCCTTTTGTACCTATTACTTGGTACTCATTTCTAAAATGTGCGTCAAAGCTACAGTCTACTTGAACAATTATATCGTCCTCTAACAAAAGAGTTGCTACAGCGGTAGTATCGACACCAAATTGTTCGTCCATCTTAGCTGTCGTTGTCAGACTTTTCACTTCCCTGTCAAGAATATGCAAGGCAGAGTGTACCCCGTAACAACCTATATCCCATAAAGAACCGCCACCTTTTGATGGGTCCAGGCGAATATTATATTGAGATCGATCAAAATTAAATGAAAAGCTTGAACGTAAAAGAGTGACCTCACCAATCTCCCCTTGTTCTATTAAGCTTTTTACTTTTTGGTGTTGAGGGTGAAACTGATACATAAATGCTTCCTGAAAATATACTCCATTGGCTTCACACGCTCTCATCATCTCTCTTACATCAGCTTGTGTTAATGATGCCGGCTTTTCGCAAAGCACATGTTTTCCTGCTTCCGCTGCTTTAATCGTCCACTCTTTATGTAAGTGATTCGGTAATGGAATATATACTGCTTCTACTTTTGGATCTTCTAATAGAGCTTCATAGTTGTCATATGTGTACGGAATGTTAAATTCCTCTGAAACTTCTTTTTCTTTGCCGCTTTGACTTGCAATAGCATAAACTTCTGCTCCTTCTGTTCGTTGTAATGCTGGAATTAAAGCCTTCTTTGCAATATTTGCTGCACTCATTATGCCCCACTTCATACTTCATTCCCCCTATACAATAACTTTCATAAAATTATAACATTTATTGGTTATAGTGTTAAAAATACCTTTAAAAATGTTATTTTATTGGTTTTCTGTAAAATGTGGTGTTGGAGAGTGATCTCCGTCACCCTTTTGATTTAGCTGCTTTCGCATAGTTTGTTGCTTATCCCACCGCAACCTGAATACACTTCGCTTTCCGCGGGTGACCCGTGAGCCTCCTCAAACAATTATCTATCCAAAACAACAATGATTCCCTAACAACTCTATGATAAAATGATTGTGCATTCGTTCTCTCTCCTTTGCCTTGTTGTGTCGCAACTTTAGGGTATCAAAAGAGACAATGGAGTGCATTTTTTATATTCTCCTGAACCTTTGTGACCGTCATTTAAAATGAAACAGTTTCTGCTAAAATAACTGACACACTTTACTGGAAATTATAATCCCCATTTCATAGTGAATTGCAGCCTCTAATAACAAAACATTTGTTAATCATTATCCTGATTTATACGATGGTTTCCGTTACAAAGGATGGCGTTAGATGTGGTTGACAGGAAAAAACACTCAGCTTCGAGAGATGTTGTTTCCGTTATGGTTGAAAGCGTTTGGAGGTCCGCGAAATCACTCGCTTTCCATGGGCATGTGGCGAGCTTCCTCGGGCTATCGCCCTGCGGGATCTCACCGATCATGTTCATCCCAGCTCTTACGCCTTATAAGGACGAAGGTTAAATCTAGTTCATCAATCCTATCGGGCGTTATCCAGCTCCAGCGCCTAGCGGCTAGTGAGACTTCCTTCGCTTCTGTACGATAAGTCAACATCGAATCACGATGTTCTTCGTGTTTCCTTTATCTCCGACAGCTCAGTCCAGTCCATACGCCGCTGACCAAGGCGCCTCCGCTTTTAAAAGTGGAGTCTCGTGATTTCCCGGACCTCCTTGCCATTGTGAGGCAGACGGAAACCTCAGTAATGGGTTTTTCAAATTGTAGGCTATTCATAGATGGGAGTGGGTGGCTAGGAAACGGGGAGATTCCCAAGCCCCCCATTCGATGTGTGAGAAACGAACCCCTTTCCCATAAGGATCATCTTCCACTATCCGTGTTCTATTGCAATGAACCTCTCTATACCAAGGATTTTAATAGGACCCGCCCGCTATCAAAATTTGCATGCAAACTTAGGAATGGGTGCCTTTTCTTGAAGGGGTATCGAGACACTTATATGGTAAAGGGGCGGAGGGAAACGGGGAGACTCCCATGGGATTTGCGGGACAGCTGAGACCCCACAGGACGAAGTCCGAGGAGGCTCAGCGCCCGCCCCATGGATTTTCCCTAATTTATAAACTGAAAATGGGGATAGAATCTGTTTACATATCTTCTGATAAGAAACATCCCCTTTAGTAGAAAACCAAAGGGGATGTTGGTAAGTCTATTATTTTTTGCTATTTATTTCGCCGACTATCGAGGTGTCATAAATAATTGTGTCCAATACGTACCGTAAGAATCTGAACCCTGTTCTACATAACCGACACCAATATGAGTAAATTCAGCCTTCATAATGTTCTCGCGGTGCCCTGGGCTATTCATCCATCCCTCCACTACTTGTTCAGGACTTCGTTGGCCTGCGGCAATATTTTCTCCAGCTCTTGAATAAACAAAATCATATTGATCCATCATTTCAAAAGGTGACCCATAGGTTGGAGACGTATGATCAAAGTAATCATTATTCGCCATATCCTGGGATTTCAAACGGGCTAAGTCACTTAGACGATCATACATTTCTAAAGGTTGTAAATCCTCTTTTGCGCGTTCCTCATTCACTAGTTCGACCACTTCTTCTTCGTAGTTAGACGGGCTTTCAGATTCTAGGGAGCTTGTCGAATCTTCTCGACTCTCAAGTTCCCCCATTTCTTTGAGTTGTTTTTCAAGCTCTTGTTGCTCAGGTTGGTCTTGTTCTCGAATTTTTTGAGTTTTCTCTGGATTGAATAGCTGATTTAAGTTCGTTTCAAACTCATCCATCGTTATATTACGATCATCTAACCAACCTTTTATATGATTCGACCATTTATCAAAGGTCGTTGGTTCATCACTTTTCCACATTTGCTCAGCTAATGCTGGAGTGGCAACAGAAACCATAAACAGAACAGCAATAAAGACAAGTAAATACTTTCTAAGCATACAGGTCCACTCCTTGCATTTAATTATAAGTCAAGTATTTCACGATCTAGGTGGCGCTCACAAGAGGCTATAGATAGAAATATACTACTTAATTCATGGGAATATATCCAACTATTTCTATATTACCCTGAAAGGATCTGTTTTAAAACACAAGATCCCCTTACTGACTGGTAAGGGGACTTTGATTATTTACTCTTTAACTGACCTTTCACGATGTCCTTTGGATGCAAGGAGAAGTCATAATCACGTGAAAATTTCTTCAAACGTTTCTCATCAACTGGATTTACGAGCGAAACTACAACTCCTGGCAGTGATCCTAACCTGGCCGTTCGTCCGGCTCTATGAATATAAGAAGTAGCATCTTTAGGAATATCTAGATTAACGATATGCGTAATATCCTTTACATCAAGACCACGTGCCGCTACATCTGTTGCAAGTAAAACGTGATATTCACCATTACGAAAACCCCGCAGAGCTTTAGCACGCTGTTCCTTATCAGCATCACTATGAAGGATTGCTAGTTCTAGACCTTTGTACTTTAATTTTTCTGCATAAACACTCAAATTACCAATATCCTTCATAAAAACAAGACCTTTGAAATCATCCATACGAGCTAACTTTCGTACAATTTCAATTTTTTCTCGATCTTCACAAGCTATAAAGGTATGTTCTACATCTGGTTTTAAAGTTTCCTGGGCTACACGTATTACTTTAGCATCCTTCATGAATTCTTGTGCATGACTTTCAACTTCTTTTGGTAAAGTTGCTGAGAATAGCAAGATTTGCCGTTCCTTTAATGTACTCTTTATTATACTTTGCAAGGTTTGAATATGTTCAGGAACAAGTAACTGATCCGCTTCATCAAAAACGAGCGTCTTGATTTCATGGGCCTTAAGCTTTTTCTTCTGCATCAGCTCATAAACGCGTCCGGGAGTTCCTATGACTAATTGAGGCTTTTTCTTGAGCTTGTCTATTTGTCGATTAACATTAGCTCCTCCAATCAATGTCATACTATTTATACCGCTGCCTTTCGACCACGTTTGTACTTCCTGATGGATTTGCATTACTAGTTCGTGAGAAGAAGCTAAAATCAATATTTGTGTATGTTTCTTAGTAGGGTCAATCTCCATTAGCAATGGTAGTAAATAAGCAAGAGTTTTACCGCTTCCCGTTGGTGCCTCTGTGATGACATCTTTCCCAGCTAGGATGTAAGGAATGCTATCTTCTTGCACAGTGGTTAGTTGACTGAATTGTGATTGATCCCAAGCCTCTTTCATGAATGGCAGCATCTCTTGAAACCAGTTTTGATTTAATGAATGACTCATAAATAATTATCTCCTTTTGTTCATTTCATTTTCATAAAAAAACAGGCCTCAACCCATGCCTAATGGAAAGAGACCTTTTCCGTACTTTATTATGGATTTTCATTATAGCATAAACTATTCTTTCTCGATATATTCCTTCATTTTATCAAGGTGATTGGCATCTTCTTTTTTAATAATTTTTTTGATCAACGGCTTTACCAAAGAGTTACGCAATCCTTTTGTAAATAACTCTCCCTTAAATTCTACCTTTGTTCCTTCAGTTGTTTCAATAAATTGATAATGATAACGAAGGTCAAGTCCGTTTTGTTCACTTCTTGCTGTGTAAGATTTATTATTTTCAAAATTGGTAATTTCAATAGTTGAAGCAACTTTCCGTCCTCTGATCTCACGAACTTCTTTGAATTGGTACCCTTCACGAACAGGTCCTTGCGTGAGCGGTTCAACCCCCACAACAGCTTCCATCATTTGTGGACTGTTTGTAAAAGTAGTTGCCGCTTGGAATACGTTCTCTAAAGGTTTGTTTATAATAACTACTTTCTCAAGGAAAGGCATAATGTAGACCTCCGAATATTATAGTGATGTGGTACTCATTGATAAAGACATTACCTCTATCAATATATTACCATTAATCCATTTAAAGTGCGTGTGCAAAAAGACGCCAAATTAGAAGCAAGCAGGTCGAGGCAACGAAGTTTCTGAGGACCAGAGTGTAGGCTTTTTTCCTACATGAGGACCGGAAGAACGAGCCAAAGAAGAGATGCGCCGCTTAACATTTGGTGACTTTTTGAACATCCTCTTAAAGAGAAGCAGTCAAGAGTATAATCATTAATCCTAGCTACTACTGCTTCATATGGAAATTGTTTGTTCTAGTACATTTAATAGCTTATGTTAAAATAAAACCATTCTAATAAGTAGGAGAATAACTATGAATAAAAAATTAGATCATATCGGTGTTGCTGTTCGTCAAATTGAAGAATCCATCGATTTTTATAAGAACGTTTTAGGTGCTAAAATGATTGACCACTATCGTAGTGAAGCGAAAGGCGTGGAAAGCGAGATTGCGATCATGGATATTGATGGTGACCGTACTGAGTTATTGTGCCCTACAAATAATTCGACGTCTCCCATTGCTCGTTTTATTAAGCAAAAAGGCAAAGGTGTTCACCACATCGCCTATCAGGTGGATGATTTGGAAGAGGCACTTCAAGCCCTGAAAGAAAAAGGAATTCGCGTGATGGAGGACACTCGTCGTACGAATAAACATGGTAGGAGGTTAATTTATTTAAACCCCGCCGATACAGAAGGCACAATTATTGAATACTGCGACTATCCAAACGAAAAATAAAATTTTTATAACTTGTTTGCTTCACTTTATTTACTTTACTATGCATACAATACCTCCTCTTCACTCAAGCTAATCAAATAGATAGAACCAAAGAGGTGGAAAAAATGGACTGGTTTTCCGTAGTTCCTTTTATCGTTGTAATTGCAGCAGCAATCTGGACAAAACAAGTAATTCCCAGTTTGCTATTCGGAGTTATTGTAGCTGGATACTTAGTAGAACCTCACTGGCTCAACGGCATGATCAAAACTTTGGAATTTATCATGGCAGGTCTATCAGACGAAAGTAATCTTAAAATTATTATTTTCCTCTACGCATTTTCTGCACTTATTGGTTTGATTCGTATGTCTGGAGGTATAAAGGGTTTTGTAAAAGCAGCTACAGAGAGAATTGAAAACAAACGTGGAGCTTTTGTGCTCACCTGGCTCTCTTCTGTAGGGACCTTTGCCGCCCCAAGTTTTCGAATCGTAACAATTGGGCCAGTTATGAAGGCAATGCGCAAAAAAATTCCGATGTCCAAACAAGAGCTCGGCTTTGTTATCGAAACGACAGCGTCACCGCTTGTTGTGTTAATTCCGGTTGCGACAGCATTTGTCGGATACATGACCTCAGTGATCGATTTATCTTTGGAACAGGCAAATGCTTCAGGTGATTCCTACTCTCTTTTTCTTCAAAGTATTCCTTTTAATTTCTTTGCAATATCAATGTTGCTTCTAGGATTCTATTTAAGTTTCTTTCATAGCAGCAAAAAAAAGGCAAACGATAAAGAGAAAACTGAGGAGGAGAAAAAAGAAGAAGAGGATGATCAGTGGGAGGATTGCCATCCATCTGTCATGAAGGATTTACCAGCAAAGCCTTGGAATTTAATCACCCCACTAATCAGTGTCATTGGTCTAACATTTGCATTTATGTATGCAATTGGTGTTAATAATGGTAAATCCGGCTTCAGTGCTCTGATCAATGATGGTGTCCTTGATGCAATGGTTTTAGCCGTAGTTATTACAATCATGTGGTTTGTTTTCTTTTTAAAATTTAAAAAAGAGCACTTAAAGAAAATGATGAGTGGTTTAATTGATGGCGGTAATGATATGATGACAGTCATCCTTTTACTCGCCATGGTATGGGGGTTAAGTAAAGGAACGGAAGCACTAGAATTTGCAGATACCATTTCTGAATCCTTTGACTGGATTCCCGCAAGTTACGTAGCTGTAGTCATATTCATCGCCGGCTGTGGCTTATCTTACTTTATAGGCTCAGCCTGGGGGACATGGGGAATACTTATGCCTGTGGCCTTATCCATTGCCACAACATCTGGAAGTTCATTACCTGTTGTGATTGGAGCCGTCTTCGCCAGTGGAACATTTGGTGCGTTTTCGTCACCCCTAAGTGATGATACGAATACGACTGCTGGGATTTTAAATTTAAACACCATAGAGTATGCAAAATTCAAACTGAAACCAGCACTTATTGCCGCTGGGGTCGCTGCTGCAGGCTATTTAGCATTATCCTTTTTCATATAATAAACCCCACCGTCGATGGTGGGGTTTATTATTATACTCAAGTTACAATTACAGATTGTAATATTGCTTTTTGAACATGAAGACGATTTTCCGCTTGTTGGAATACGGCTGATCGAGGACCATCAATAACAGAAGCGGTCACTTCTTCCTCCCGATGGGCAGGAAGGCAGTGAAGGAAACGAACATCATCTTTTGCCAGTTTCAAAAGTTCATCATTCACTTGAAAACCATCAAAGGCTTGCAATCGTTCATCTATTTCACTCTCTTGACCCATACTGGTCCAAACATCTGTATAAACAACATCTGCATTCTGAACAGCGACCTTTGGATCAGGTTCAATCTTTATCGATCCATGGTTTTTTTCTGCAATGTCTTCAGCTTGTTTCACTACTGCTTTATCTGGTTCATACCCTTGAGGTGAAGAAATAACAACATCCATTCCCATCATCGCTGATAAGATCATGAGAGAATGTGCCACGTTATTCCCATCGCCTATATATACAACTTTAAGTCCTGACAATCTACCCTTCAATTCCAAAATAGTAAACACATCCGCCAATGCCTGACAAGGGTGATAGACGTCACACAACCCATTAATCACAGGTATCGAAGCGTGTTTAGCGAGCTCCGTTAATTTTTCATTAGAAGTGGTACGATACATAATTGCATCTACATATCCCGATAAAACTTGAGCGGTGTCCGCAATCGTTTCACCACGACCAATCTGAATATCACGCGAATTCAAATAAAGAGCATGCCCCCCCATTTGCACCATCCCCACTTCAAAGGAGACGCGTGTGCGGGTGGAAGATTTCTCAAAAATCATACCTAAGGTTTTTCCTGCCATCATACTGTTATGAGGATTCTCTTTTAGGTCCTGTGCTTGAGCTAGTAATTGGGAAACATCACTCTGTGTGAAATCCACCCAAGTAAGAACATCGCGACCTTTTAAATTATGAGTGTGTGCTATCATTTCTTCCATTAAATTCACCCTAAATGCACTCCTTTTCTGTACTCCCAGGTAATGGGGTTGGTTGATATGGGTCATACGATAAAGATTCAATATAGGCATTAAAGGTGGAAGGTTGAGTAAAGACAGTTATACCACTTTTTAATGCTTGAATTCTTCTCAAAGATGCTTCTTCCGTATTTTGGTCATTCATATATACTTGGGCTTCCTTCAACTTTATCCAATCTGAAAATTTCAGATCAATTGATTGGCCTTTAACAAATCCAGTTGTTTCGACGAGACAAGCCTGTTTATTTTCAAAAGGATTAGGTAAATGCTCAAATACCTTTGCCATCGCCTCTTCCACAGTAAAACCAAGACACATACCCTCTCCTGTTGACAGCATATTTGCTCCAAGTTTGTGATCAAGTTCAGGCAGAGCATGGGATGAAAACAACGGATACTTCACAGCTACGTGCTGAAAAGTTGGCTGGTGGAGATTTGTAAAGTCCAACGTTGGATCACCGACTAACGATCTGATAGCCAATTCAATCATTGAGACTCCTGATACTTTACTTATAATAGGAACGGTCCGACTCGCACGAGGATTGACTTCAAGGACATAAATTGTATCTTCAGACAATAGAAATTGAATATTCATAATTCCTTTATACTCTACCTCTTGAACAATTTGTTGAGCATATTGCTTCAATGTCTCTTTTACATCAATCGATAAATTCGGAGATGGAAAAATAGCCATACTATCTCCAGAATGAACGCCCGCCGGTTCAACGTGCTCCATAATTTCCGGGATAAACACATGTTTTCCGTCTGCTACAAGATCAATTTCTGCTTCCATCCCCGTTGTAAACTGATCGAGTACAATTGGGTAGTGCTGCGAGTCAGTTTCCTGTAAAGCATTTTTTAATTCAGATTCACTCTCTACTTTCACCATGCCCTGGCCACCAATTACATAAGAAGGACGACAAAGCAATGGGTACGAGTATGAATCAGCTACATCCAACGCTTCTTCCATCGTGTGACACATGGATCCTGGAATATGTGGTATATCTAATTTTTTCAAAACCGAGTAAAACTGTTCTCGGTCCTCGAGCTGTTCGATCGTATCTACACTAATTCCAGCAAGTGGGATCCCCACCTCTTCTAATTCATCCGCAATATTGATAGCGGTTTGCCCACCAAACTGTGTAAATACGAGATCAATGCCCTCATGTTCAACAATTGATTCAATAACTTCTTTATTAATTGGATCAAAGTAAAGACGATCGGCAGTCGTATAGTCTGTACTTACCGTTTCTGGATTATTATTAATCATAATCGTCGTCCAACCGAGCTTTCGTAAGCTCTGAATAGCTTTCACCGCACTGTAGTCGAATTCAACACCCTGACCAATTCGAATAGGACCCGCACCTACGATCAATGCTTTTTTATTTGGGGGAAGCGGTGTGATTTCATTCGTTCCTGCATAGGTCGTATACACATAGTTTGTTGCTGCCTCAAACTCAGCCGCACAAGTATCAACCATCTTATAGCTAGGCTTGATATTGTATTCCTTGCGCATCTGCTTTATCTCACTTTCATTTACACCCTTCAGTTCAGCTAGCTTTTTATCCGTGAATCCTTGGATTTTAGTCGTTTTTAGAAGTTGTTTTGTAAGCTCTTCGTTTTGAATAGTTGCCTCTGCTTTCACTAGATTGGAAACAATATTCAAGAAAAATAGGTCAATTAAAGTTTCCTTGTGAATAGTGTCTGTGCTTACTCCTTGCTTTAGTAATTCTATAATGGCGAAATAACGTAAATCAGTTGGTTTTCTTAAATGGTCATAAAGTTCATCAGGGTTCATATTAGTGATGGACTGGTCAAGCGATGCCACCGCTTTTTGGAATGCCCCTTCAAGTGTTCGATCAATAGCCATAACTTCCCCTGTTGCTTTCATTTTCGTACCAAGTTTACGGTCGGCATTAGAAAATTTATCAAATGGCCAACGTGGGAATTTAACTACGACATAATCTAATGCTGGTTCGAAACTCGCATAAGTCGTTCCCGTTAGTGGATTCTTCAACTGATCTAACTTGTAACCTAACGCTAGTTTTGTAGCCATTTTAGCTATTGGATAACCCGTCGCCTTTGACGCCAGTGCCGAAGAACGACTAACCCGAGGGTTTACCTCAATTACATAATAATTTTTACTATGAGGGTCTAACGCGAACTGCACGTTACAACCTCCGATAACGTCAAGAGCTGAGATTATTTTAAAAGCGGCTGTTCTCAACATTTGATACTCTTGATCCGTAAGCGTTTGAGATGGCGCGACAACGATAGAATCCCCAGTATGAACTCCAACAGGGTCAAAGTTTTCCATATTACAAACGCTAATACACGTTCCATTAACATCACGCATGACTTCATACTCCACTTCTTTAAAGCCAGCTATGCTTTTTTCTATAATCACCTGACCAATAGGACTAGCTTTGAGCCCGTTAGTAATGAGTTCCTTTAACTCTTCTTCATTATCGGTAATTCCACCTCCACGGCCACCTAGGGTATAGGCCGGACGACTAATAACCGGATATCCGTATTGATCCGTGAATTGCAGAGCCTCTTCCACACTTGCAACCACTTGACTTTCTGGTACAGGTTGGTGCAAGTCATCCATCAATTCTCTAAATAATTCACGATCTTCACCTTGTTGAATAGATGCCACGCTTGTGCCTAGTAGTTCAAGATTATATTTTTCGAAAATATTATGTTTATTAAGTTCAACAGCTAAGTTAAGTGCGGTTTGTCCTCCAAGTCCTGCAAGAACTGCGTCAGGACTTTCTTTTTTGATAATAGCCTCCACACTTCTAATAGTTAGAGGTTCACAATAAACCTTATCTGCGACTTCATTATCAGTCATAATCGTTGCTGGATTATTATTTATAAGTACAACCTCATGCCCCTCTTCTTTGAGTGCAAGACAGCCTTGTGTACCGGAATAGTCAAATTCTGCAGCTTGCCCGATAATAATAGGACCTGAGCCGATTACGAGTATTTTTTTAGGCATAGACTTGCCCTCCCTTTCTAGTTGCTATATTGCTTAAAAATTCGTCAAAAACCCATTTTGCATCCTCTGGTCCTGGATTTGCTTCTGGATGAAACTGGGCCGATAAAATTGATTTGGAAGGATGCATTAACCCTTCGACCGATCCATCATTAATATTGCTAAAACTAACTTCTAGTACTGTTTGCTCTATGCTACTTTCGTCTACTACATAATTGTGGTTCTGAGAGGTAAGAAAGACACGTCCTGTTTGATGATCTTTCACAGGATGATTAGCCCCACGGTGTCCAAATGCCAGTTTCGTAGTATCCGCACCATAGGCTAATGCAATCACCTGGTGCCCTAAGCAAATACCTAACGAAGGAAACTCTTCTAAGACTTCTTTTAATTCAGGCAAACAATGGGTAGCGTCCTTTGGATCCCCAGGTCCATTCGATAGTACGACACCGTCTGGATTCAGCTCCTTGATGATACCCATATCAGTAAACGGCACTACTGTCACACGTGTTTCCTTTTCCAAAAGCTGATCAAGAATAGAGCCTTTGAACCCAAAGTCAATGAGTACAATGTGCAAATCCCCTTCCCCATGAGTAGTAGGTTTCGGACAACTAACTTGAAATATATGCCCAACTTCCTTTGTGTCTGAGGGTTTTGTAGACTCTAATGCTAAGGTTGCCTGGCAAGTTCCATGACTTCTGATCGCCTTAGTCACTTCTCTTGTATCTACCTCTGTCAAAAAAGGTATGTTCCATTTATTCAGATAATCTTTTAATGATATTGTGGCTTGATAATGCGTTGCCGTATCAGCACATTGAAGCATAACAACTCCGCTGACTTGTGGTTCAGCACTCTCAGAGTCAACTTCATTGATCCCGTAATTCCCAACTAATGGATAAGTAAATACGACAATTTGACCTTTATACGAAGGATCTGTTAATACCTCTTGATATCCTGTCATCCCTGTAAAAAATACGATTTCTCCTTCTAGAGTATTTTTCCACTGTTCAGATGCTTTACCCTTAAACGTTTGACCCTCTTCTAATGTTAGAAAACCTTGCATATTTCCACCCCGCTGTATATTTATCAGTACAATAGTATTTTTATACATTCATGTGTGTAAAAATGACTTTGCAGAAATGACTGTCATTCCTGTCAAAGTCTCCTTGCTAACTATTACTTAAGATTAACTTTCTCATATTCTAGCACTTTTTGCAATATACTTATAGCCTCATCGATTTCTTCCCTTGTCACATTCAATGGTGGCAGCAACCTGATCACACGCGGACCAGCTAGCACAGCCAGAAGACCGTTTTCCCGAAGTTTATGAATAAAGCCAATCGCATCCTCATCGATTTCAATACCAATTATTAAACCTTGGCCGCGCACTTCTTTCACTCCACTCAAGGTCAGTAATTTCTTCTGTAATTGCTGATGGAAATAAACACCTTTTTCCTGGACATCTTGTAAAAATTGATCAGAAAAAATAGTTTGTAGTGTTGCCTTAACAGCTGCAGAAGCAAGAGGATTCCCACCAAAAGTAGAGCCATGTGATCCTGCATTAAAAGTCTCGGCGAGTTCTGCTTTTCCTAGCATTGCTCCTACAGGAAAACCACTGCCTAAACCCTTAGCAGATGTAACGATATCAGGATCTAAGTTATGCAACTGGTAAGCAAAAGGCTGGCCTGTGCGTCCAATTCCTGTTTGAACCTCATCAATGATTAGTAAAGCACCGAGTTCTTTACATTTTTCTTGAATCGCTTGTAAAAATTGCTCCGTACCTTTAACCACTCCACCTTCACCTTGGATAACTTCAACCATGATAGCTGCAACCTTTTGATCGTTAACTTGTGCTACTGCTTCTGTATCATTATACGGTAAATATTCAAATGTGGGAAGAAGTTCTCCAAAACCTTCATGTACTTTTTCCTGGCCCGTCGCACTCATCGTTGCAAACGTTCGGCCATGAAAGGACTGCTTGAATGTAATAATTTTATCCTTCTTCGTATGCTTTCGAGCTAGCTTGATCGCTGCTTCATTTGATTCTGCTCCACTGTTGCAGAAGAATACGTAGTCAAGATCAGTAGGACCTGTTAAAAGTTCGGCGGCATCTTCTTGAATAGGAATTTGATACAAGTTGGAAACATGCCACACTTTCCCTAACTGCTCTTGAATAGCCTGCTCTACTGCAGGAGGACGATGACCTAGGTTACAAACAGCAATCCCAGATACAAAATCCAAGTATTGTTTATTGTTATCATCAGTAACAACCGTTCCTTCGCCTGATTGAATAGTTAGAGGGAAACGATTATATGTTGGAAAAACACTCATTATTTGGTCACCTCTTCCTTCCGCTGCTGATAGATCGTTGTCCCCTTAATCGTTTCTCCTTCGATTAAAGAGCGCTCTCCACTAACAACAAGTACTTCTTGTAAATCATCTGATAGAGCAGATATTGCTGCTGTTACTTTTGGAATCATTCCACCGTAAATATCCCCATCCTCAATCATTTTTTGAATTTCTTCAGGGGTAGTTCGATCAATGATTTTCCCTTGTTTGATAATTCCTGCCACATCTGTTACAAAAAGCAACTTCTCAGCATTTAACGCATTGGCCACAGCTGCGGCTCCAGCATCTGCGTTCACATTTACTAATTGCCCTTCACTCGTTCTGGCGAGCGGAGCAATAACAGGAATATACTCATGATCAAGAAGCTGTTTAATTAGGTTACCTTTAACTTGTTCTACTTGACCGACAAACCCTAATTTCTCTTCATCTATTAAACTGGCCTGAATTAACCCACCATCAGAACCCTTTAAACCTATGGAATGCCTACCGTGTCTAGCTAACGATGATGTAACTTGGTTGCTTACTTTTCCACCAAGAGTCATCATTACAACGTCTAGTGTTTCCGCTGTAGTTTTACGAAGCCCGTCATAAAATTCTCCTTTAATCCCCAGATCATTGAGTAATGACGTAATAGCAGGCCCCCCACCGTGTACAATGACACAGTGATAATGTTCGCTAAGTTGGATGAAACTCTCATAAAAACTTTCGCTCAATTGGTCAATCATACTTCCGCCAAGCTTGACAACAATAACGGGTTTTTCTCTAGGTTCGGTAGCTTGCATTGATTTTGATATAGTCATATGTTAAATCACACCCCCAAGCCGTACCTGTGCCAGTCCCTTCATGAAGGTCAATGTTTACCGTTACGTTTTCCTTGCTGAGATCCTTAGTTGCTTGTTCTTCTGAAAAAGAGCATGGCGTACCCTCACTAAATACGAGTTGACCTTCAATATAAATATCACACTTCTCAGCATTGACATGTGCTTCACTATGGCCAATTGCTCCAACTATTCTTCCCCAGTTTGCATCTACACCATAAACTGCTGTTTTCACAAGACTCGATCCCACTACTTTTTTTGCTACAATTCGAGCTTCCTGATCAGACCAAGCACTTGAAACATTCACCTCAATTAACTTTGTAGCTCCTTCACCATCTTTAGCAATTTGCTTTGCCAAATCCTCACAAACAAGTTGAAGTGTCTGGTGGAAATCTCCCCACTGAGAATGATCAGGCGAGAGAGAATGATGCTCTACACTTCCATTCGCTAAGGTAAGCACCATATCATTAGTGGACGTTTCTCCGTCGACCGTAATTTGGTTGAATGACTTATCAATTGATTGACTTAAAGCTAATTGCAAATGTTCTGATTCAATTTTTGCATCTGTAGTTATAAAACCGAGCATGGTAGCCATATTCGGATGGATCATGCCCGATCCTTTAGCCGCTCCCGCAATGGTTACTGTTTCTCCGTCAATCTCTACTTGATAACAAGCTGATTTTTCACAAGTGTCCGTCGTTAAAATTGCCTGCTGAAAATCGTGAGCTCCTGTTTCGGAGGGGTGAACATTTTCTACTCCATACTTGATCTTATCCATTTCCAACTGTTCACCAATGACACCTGTAGATGCAACAGCAACATATTCTTTACGTATAGAATATTGATTTGCTACTAGTTCTCGCATCGTATAAGCATTTGTCAGGCCTTCATTTCCTGTACAGGCATTGGCAATAGCACTATTAATTGCGATTGCTTGGATCTTCTGAGATTCAGCAATACTCTCTTGGTTGACCTTTAAAGGTGGTGCTTGAAAATGACTTTGAGTATAAACGGCCGCAACAGAAGCAGGGTGATCACTTATTAATAAACCGAAATCTTTTTTTGAGCGTCTTAAACCACAATGGATTCCTCCAGACTTAAAACCTTTTGGCGATATAACCGTTCCATCCTCAATCTTCTCAATATTGCATGCGTCCGTTGTTTGAATCAATCGCTCTCTCCCTTTCTATTCATCTTATGGATAAACTGGAACTTGATGAAGTCCCGTAGATTCATCATTCCCTAGTACTAGATTCATATTTTGGACGGCCTGACTGGCTGCCCCTTTCATTAAGTTATCGATGACTGCCACAATAGTAACACGACCCGTGCGTTCATCGAGTGTAAGACCAATATCGCAATAATTGGAAGCATATACATCTCTTGTACATGGAAAATCACCGGCTTTTCTAATCCTGACGAACGGTTGATTTTCATAAACTTTTTGATATAACTTAATTAATTCCTCTAATGAACGAGACTCCAATAATTCTACATATATAGTTGCCATGATGCCGCGCGTCATAGGAACTAAGTGAGTCGAAAACGTAATCGGATTTGTTTCGCTATTCCAAATCTTTAACTGTTGTTCGATTTCTGGGATATGCTGATGCTGATTTACTTTATATATTCTAAAATTTTCTTGGGTATTCGCAAAATGGGTAACAGGACTAGCATTTTTTCCGGCTCCAGATATACCAGACTTAGCATCAATAATAATACGTTTTGGATCAGCAAGCTGTTCGTTCATAACAGGTGCTAAACCTAAAAGTGTAGCTGTAGGGAAACATCCTGGGTTAGCGATCACTTTTGCAGACTGAATCGCTTCTTTATTCCACTCAGGAAGGCCGTATACTGCCTTTTCAAGTACTGATTGGATAGCGGCCTCTTTTTTATACCAATTCGTATACGTTCTGCTATCTTTAAGTCGAAGGTCTCCAGAGAGGTCAATCACTTTTGCTTTTCCTTCTAGAAGCTTTGGTGTCAGCTCACTTGACACCCCTGCTGGTGTCGCAAGGAAAATAATATCAAGTTGCTTACTCATTTTGTCTGGATTAAGATCTTGCAAAGTATATTGTTCATTGTTTACATGACTGTATAATTCTTGAAAAAATTCTCCGGACTGGGTGGATGAGTATAAGTTAATAGAGTCTATACCAGGATATGATGATAATAGTCGAAATAACTCTACCCCTCCATATCCTGTTGCTCCAACGATACCAATTTCCAAACTTCATTCACCTCTTTTGTGTATGTGTATAAATATTATTTATACCGTATATTTAAACTATTATTACGCGTGATGTGAATTCTGTCAACAGTTGTACAGAAAGTTTTCTTATTAATAGGAAAATTGAAAGAATAACATACTTAAAATAAACAATTAAACTCCTTAGACATTGCTCCAACATGTAAGCGAATATGCAAATTAAGAATATAAGAGACCAGCAAATTTAAATGCTGGTCCCTTATTTCTATTCAATGTCAAACGACTGAAATATGCTTTTCTCAGGTAACTTATAAACCTCTCGCCCTAGCAAATGATTAATAATTACTTTGTTACGGTGAACAGCAAGTCCTAGATTAGTCGAGCCAACACCATGTGTATGAGATATGCCAGTATGCACATAGATCTCGTTTTCAACATGCTCCGTCTTTTTCAAACGGTAATCGGCTTCGACTTTATAACGTCCTTCTTCATCCCATTCTAAAAAATCACTCAAATGGTGGATAAAGCCTGGAACGTACGGCTTGTATCCAGTTGCCGTAATCACGACATCACTTTCATGCTTAAACCACTCTTTCTTTTGCCAATGATAACAGTCAAGTACATATCCATCTCCTTCTTCCTTAGGATGAATACCATTTACTTCACTTAAAACTTGAAGACCTGTATCAATTTTCTCTTCACCAATTGAATATTCATACAAAAGGTTATAAATATCATCAATCGTATGATTACTAATCCCCTTATAATAAAGTCCTTGTGTTGCGAAAATTTCATCCTTATCCTTTTGGGGAAGTTGATAAAAGTATTTTACGTAATCAGGGGAAAAATGTTCAAGGCTTAGCTTTGACTCTTCCATCGATTCAAAGCCTGGTGAACGAGTGATCCAGTCTAACCTGAAACCACACTCTCGCTGTTCTTTTAAAAGTTCACGAAACGTTTCAGCAGCACTTTGACCGGAACCAACCACAGTAACTGATTCAGCACTCCGACAGCGTTCTTGATTCGGAATATAATCTGCCGTATGAAATACATCTTTTTTTGGTAATTCCTTAAACGATTTCGGCATAGTAGGCACACTGCCCGTTCCCATCACAATGTGCTTCGCCTTATAAGTATTCAATTCTTCTGATGATAAATCCTCCACCACAACTTCAAAATAATCGGTTTGTTCTTTAACGTGGCGTATACTAGATACACGCTGAGCAAACTGACAGCTTTCAATCCTACGAGAAGCCCATTGGCAATAATCATTGTATTCTCGTCGCGGGATATCCAGTCTCTGGAGAAAATAGAATTGGTACATACGATCATTCTTACTAATATAATTTAAAAAGCTGTGTATATTGGTTGGGTCAGCCATGGTTACAAGATCTGCAAGAAAAGGGACCTGTAGCTTGGTACCTTCAATTAACATACCTGGATGCCATTCGAAGTGCTTTTTTTTCTCAAAAAACAGGCTGTCTACTTCATCCATTTCATCTAATAAAGCAGCGAGGCTTAAGTTGAAAGGCCCAACACCTACTCCAATTAGGTCGTATATCTTATCCTGAGCTGTCATTTATGTTTCACTTCTCCTTTTTTCTGAAAAGACATCCATTTCAGAATCATTCACTATTTCTCATGTTACCATAATTCCTAAATAAACAGTAATAGATGGTAAGAGTTCTTATTAAGCTCTTTAGTTTTCCAACTAAGAGGATTGATCACTAATTTAACGCAAATAAAAAGAACTGCTTTTCATTAATATGAAAAATAGTTCTTTATGTTCTTAATTAGTTAATATTATGGGTTAATCCTTGAGCTTGACTCATAAAATTCACATAAAATAATTGATAAGGATAAGGGGTGTCATGTTTGTTGGTGCTTTATCTTCATAATCCCAGAGAAAAGCAGTAAAATAGCACCTAAGCCAATGAGGATAGAATCTGCTTCTTTAATAGCGACCTCCACCTCAAACAGCCATATCCCCGCACCTATTAAAAATAATACCCAGCCTGCGATTGAAAGTTTCCGCTGCATAATCTCATCCCCTCTTCCTATTTCTTATAGAAATTGTAACATGGTCGAAACTTTTTTCACTGCCCACTCGTATTCAATAAAAGTAGATGATTAACAGCCACCTCAATCTGAATATCCTAATTAATGAATAATATGCGAAAGAGCCTAAATGATTACACAGTAATATTTAAATGAAAATATAGGAGATACTTATGATTAAGTTAATAAATGCAGAAAACAGAAAGGATTACCTACCTTACCTACTTCTTGCCGACGAGAATGAAGACATTATAAACGAATACATTAATGATGGAGAAATGTATGCCATTACATCAGAAAACCAAACGATCGGTGTTTGTTTATTTATATTTCCAGAAATTAATGTGGTCGAAATTAAAAATATTGCTATAATTTTTTCAAAACAAGGGAAAGGATTAGGGAAAGCTGTTATCCAAGAAGCATGTACTTTTTTTAGAAGAAGAGGATATGCACAACTAATTGTAGGGACGGCTAACTCTAGTATAGCTAATATCATTTTCTATCAAAAAACTGGATTTCACATGGAGGCAATACGGAAGAATTTCTTTCATCGTATCCAGAACCTATTTACGAAAATGGGATTCAAGCAATTGACATGATTGTATTTTCTAAAGACCTTACTTAAAGGAGATGACAGGATTGAAAAAAAAGCTCTACAAATCAACTAGTAATAAAATGTTAACAGGTGCGTTAGGCGGCATCAGTGAGTTATATGACATTGATGCGAGTTTACTAAGAATTCTATATGCTGTTGGTGTTTTTCTTAGCAGTGGATTTCTCGTTCTTGTGTATATCGTTGCAGCCATTATCATGCCTACAGATAAAGAATTAAATGATCAGATGTAACTGAAATAAGAGCAGCCCCAAAAAATAACAGGATTTTGATCAGCTGCTGATCAAAATCCTGTTATTTTTTTGTATTTCTCACACTATTTATTGAATTTACTTAATCAACTACAATATAAGCAATCATCGGCCCATCATTTTCAATGTCGGCGTGAGTCGTACATATCAATCGATAAACCCCTTCTTTATCGAACTTAAGGTCCACTACTGTTTCACTCCCTTGTTTCACTACACCCTTTTTATCCGTCCCCTCAATCATAAAAGGGTGTTCCTGTCCATTCACTCCATAAATACTTAACTTAAAAGATTCTCCTTCTTCTGCAAAAATCGTCCCAGGGTCCCAGCGATACGCTTCTATTTCTTCGCCATTTGGCTTTTCTGCTTTAAACTCTCCTGTAACTAAATTAATCGTTCGCACCGTTTCACTATTCGATTCAGAAAACGTAGGAATAGACCCATTCCAAAATGAATTAGCTGCAAATAATGCTGCAACCACCAATACAAAACCACTGACTACGAAAATAATTTTTTTACCAGAAAGAACTAATGCTTTCAAGCGAACCCCTCCTAAGGCTTGTATGCTTATGTATATGCAGGCAAACCTTAGGAACTTGTCTACTTTCTTATAAAAGCTGAATTCTACTTAGATTTAGTTATAAAAACATCAGGGGGATCAACGGTGAAACGCATGACTTTACCTGAAGAAGGATGAGTAAAAGATAATACACTGGCATGAAGACCCAACCGACCTATCCCTTTTTTAACGGCTCCATATTTTTTATCATCTGCAATAGAGTGGCCAAGATCTTCCATGTGAACTCGTATTTGGTTTTTCCGTCCTGTTTCTAGTTGTATTTCTAATAAAGAGAAGAACTGGTTCGATTGCAATCGTTTATAATGAGTAACTGCATGTTGACCCTCATTAGGCTTAGTACTAGAGTGCATACGCAGAGCACTTGATTCCTTTAACCATGAAGTTATCGTACCTTTAGCCTGCTTGACCTTCCCTTCTACTAATGCAATATATGTACGTTCCTTCACTACACTCCTCCAAGAATTCTGAAGCTGATGTTTAATTTTCTCACTTTTAGCAAACATCATAACCCCGGAAGTATCTCGGTCGAGGCGATGAACGACAAATATTCTTCCACCAGGATTTGTACTACGAACATGATTCATCAACTGATGGTGGGCTGTTTTGCGCTTTTCCTTCGGTGACGAAACAGACAAAAGCCCAGAGCTTTTCTCTATGACAATGATGTCCTCATCCTCATGCAGGATTTTTACGCCTTGAAAAATAGGTTGTTTCTTAGATACGCTATTAGGAATGATTTCCACCATTTGCCCTGGTTGGAGTTGATAGTTATATGCTGTTTCCGTTTGCCCATTTACAGCTACTTGTCCACGAGATAGCAAAGATTTCACCGAGTTACGGCTACGATGAGATAAAATGTTCAGCAAGTATTTAAGAAGCTGAGTGGATTCTTCAACCATATACTCTTCAGGTTGTTTTGTTTCATTTCTTTTTTTCAAAAGTGTTCCTCCTCAATACCACGTTAGCTTACCGTTTGATTTAATGATTATATTCTTATTATAATACGATGGTTCATTATTAAACCGAAGCATGGTTTCCAGTCTGTTGCGCCTCCACTAGAGCCGAATAAAATCCGCCACGTTCGACAAGATCATGATGTTTACCGATCTCTATGATCTCTCCACGCTGTAGTACTAGAATCAGATCAGCGGAACGAATCGTGTTCAATCGATGAGCGATTACAAATGTAGTTCTACCTTCCATCAACTTTGCTAACGCATCACTGATTTTCATCTCTGTCACAGTATCGATACTGCTCGTCGCTTCATCCAAGATTAATAAAGCAGGATCAGCCAGCATAGCTCGAGCAATGGAGAGAAGTTGGTGTTGCCCATGACTAACCCCTTTCCCATCAGAGTCTAGGACGGTATTATAACCATTTGGTAAATTGACGATGAATTCATGAGCGTGCGCTGCTTTAGCTACTTCTTCTACTTCTACATCTGTTGCATCAAGACGACCATAGCGTAAATTTTCTCGTATAGTTGTATTAAACATTGTCGAGTCTTGCAATACAACTGCCATTTGATCTCGCAGGCTATTCCTTGTGATTGACTTTATGTCACGACCGTCAACTAATATTGATCCAAGATCAGTTTCGTAAAAACGAGATAATAGCGAGATAATCGTAGTTTTCCCAGCTCCTGTTGGTCCTACTAATGCGACAGTATCTCCAGGGGAAGCATGAAAACTAATATTAGAAAGCGTTTTCTCTTCTTCCTTATAAGAAAAACCTACCGAACGAAATTCAATATCCCCTTGCATTTCATCAACTGCGGTTGCCTGTTCCTCATCTTGTTTTTCTTCGGTCTCATCAATAATTTGAAAAGCTCGTTCAGCCCCTGCAACTGCCGACAAAATCATATTGTACTGATTGGCAAGATCATTTAAAGGACGAGTGAATTGACGTGAATATGTAGTGAAGGTCACAATTACACCAATTGAAATATTTCCATTGAGCGCAAGCAGACCACCTGCCCCAACAATAATTGCAAAGCCAATGTTATTTAACATATTCATTAACTTAGGAATGAACCCAGAATATGTTTGCGCCCAGTACCCTGATGTTTTTAATGCTTTGTTTTTCTCTTCGAAGTCTTTAATAACTCTTTCTTCACGAGAAAACATCGATACAATCGTTTGACCTGAAAATATTTCCTCTACGTACCCATTTACGTCACCAAGGTGATTTTGTTGTTCTTTAAAATAGAGCCCCGTCCGCTTCGTAATCCACTTCATACCGAAATACATTACTGGCACAATCATTAAGGTTAACAGAGTAAGGAGTGGACTGAGCCAGAGCATAACAGATACTGTCCCCAAAATCGTTAGCACGCTCGTTACGAACTGAATAACTGCAGTATTCAAGGTTCTACTCACATTTTCCATATCATTGGTTAGGCGACTCATTAGCTCCCCTTGCTGCCGCTCCTGGAAAAACAAAATCGGTAGTTGTTGCAAGTGTGCAAATAGATGACGACGCATAGCATAGACTGTATTTTGTGCAATGCCAATCATCAAATAGTTTTGCAACCATAAAAATAACGAATGAAAGGCGTATACTCCAACGAGTAAACTAATCATAATTAAAAGTGTCTCGGTAGCTGGCGTTGCTATAACCCTATCGACAGCAACCCCTAACAAATAAGGACCCATCAAAGATAAAATTGAACTCAACAGAATGATCACAATAACGATAGTAAACCGCTTTTTCTCATATGCCATATAACTCCAGATTCGCTTCAAGGTCGACTTCATATCCCCTACTTTAGGAGGAGACGCACCTATGCCCTGATGACGTTTAATTGGTGTACGATCCGTTTTCTTGGAATCATCCATTACATCACATCCCCCTGCTGTGATTGGTAAATCTCTCGATAGTAAGGGCTAGCTGCAAGCAACGAACCATGGTCTCCCTCTGCCATAATCTGCCCTTGATGTACTAATAAGATTTTATCTGCAGCCATTAACGAACTAATTTTCTGAGCTACCATGATCACTGTACAGTGCTGCTGCTTTAACGTTGTTAAAAGCCTTACTTCCGTATGAGCATCAAGAGCACTCGTACTATCATCTAAAATTAATATTTTCGGTTTGCGTACCAAAGCTCTAGCAATGGATAGGCGTTGTTTCTGCCCACCTGAAAAGGTTACCCCCCTTTGGCCAAGATGTGTATTATATCCATCGGGTAAAGTAGTTATAAATGAGTGAATTTCTGCTTGCTTTGCTGCTTCGATAATTTCTTCGTCTGTTCCGTCTTCTTTTCCCCAAGCAATATTTTCTTTTACACTTCCTGAAAATAAATGGATGTCCTGTGGAACAAGACTGATTTGTTGACGCAGGCTTTTCACACTGAGGTTCGTAATCTCGTGATCGTCTATCAAAATTCTCCCACTGCTTTTTTCAAAAAGTCTAGGAATTAGATGCAGCAAGGTCGTTTTTCCTGAACCCGTTTCTCCAAGAACACCTATAGTTTCACCAACTCCAGCCTTAAAACTAATCTTTTTCAAAGTTTCCCTTCCATCCCTATAGAGAGAAACTTGATCAAAAGTAATACTGCCTCTTAATGTAAACTCACGTACGCCCTCCTGTGCAAGATAGCTCGGTGTTTTCTCATCGAGCACTTCACTGATGCGGTTGGCTGAAGCATTCCCTCGGGAAAAAACCATAATTAAAAATGAAAAAATTGAGAACGTGAACATTATTCTAGTAGCATAATTTATAATAGCAACGATCTCACCAGCTTGCGCACTACCAAAACTCAGTTGTGTAGCTCCGAACCAAAGAATGATCAATATAATCACGTTCATCCCAAGCATAACTACAGGCATAGCCAACTCCATTAGCCTTAATGCCTGTTTGTTCTTATTGATAAGCGAATGGTTTACTGTATGAAATCGTTTCTCTTCATAATTCCCACGATTGAAACCTTTGATTAGGCGTATTCCTGATAAACTTTCGCGTATTACAGTATTCACACCATCTAAATTAGTTTGCACTCGTTTAAATAATTTGACACCTTTGACCAAAATCCCCAATAAAAAAACCCCAAGCACAGGGACTGCCACAACAAGGATAAAAGCTAATTCTACATTAACTGTAAAGGCCATTACTACGGCGAAAATAATAAATAAAGGGGCCCGTAATGCAATTCGCATAAGCATTAACACCAAATTCTGAATTTGAATAACATCATTTGTCATACGGGTAACCAAATTAGGCGTAGAATAAGCTTGGAAATTTTCATTCGTAAACTCTTGGACTTTCTTAAAAAGATCACCACGCAACTCATAACCCACACCTTGGCTGACATTAGCTGCAAAGAACGAATTGGTTATTCCGGCAATAAATGCGAGCAACGATAAACCAATAAGAACACTACCCCATACGGAAACAACCGTATAATTTTCTTGCATAATCCCTTCATCAATTATGCGTGCTAGCAATAACGGTTGGACTAGTTCTACCACGAGTTCTATAAGCATTAGTATGATAGCAATTATTGCTGAAATTCTATAATTAGATGCATAAGAGAATACTTTCTTCATAATTATCCCCCGATATCTGAAAGTTCCCACTTACTATACAGGATAATGATATGTTGGAGAACTGATTAGACTTTAACCATTGTCAAAGAACTTGAGTGAGTGAAGAATTTCACCCAAAAGACGGACTTACCATTAGAAACAGACCGTCTTTTTTTAAATGATAAGGTACTTTTAATTTACAAGGATGTTAGAAAAAATGGCCTGGATATTTTTCCAAGCCATTTTTTCTGTATTTAATAATGAAAAATATGTGATTATAGTTGAGGTGAAACTCAATAATCATTGTTATCCATATTTATCACAAGGAACCTGATAACAATGGCAAGCCCAACTTTTTGGTTTTATATTTTGTCTGCAGGATAGGAAATCCCCATTTGTTCTCGTGCTTCCTGTAAAATTTGCGCAGTAATTAGTGAATTTTCATGTGAGTTAACCGTAGATTGAGTTGCTCCCTGTTCAACTAGACCGATAAATTCATTAATTTCATAGTACATCGATGGATAGGTATGTGAAACGTTTAAATTCTCAATCTCTCCATTGTTATATTGAATAAATACATCACTAGGTTCTGAAATATTAGGGATAACTAACACACCTTCTTCTCCTTGAATTTCAGAAGGGGAATGCGAATGACTAATTTTCGAGTGCATAACAACAGCTTCCATGTGCGGATATGTTAGCAGTAAACTTCCTTCTCCATCCACACCAGAGCTTAATGCTATACCATTTGCTTGAACCTTATCTGGCTCACCGAATAACACAACCATTGGATATACGCCATATACACCTAAGTCCATTAATGAACCATTAGAAAATTCAGGATTAAAGGCATTCAGTACCGTTCCCTCTCTGTAAGCATCATACCTGGAGGAATATTTACAGAAATTCCCGACATATCTTCTCACTTTTCCAATTTTATAAAGATTTTCTTGAATCGACAAGAAAGATGGCATGAGAGTTGATTTTACTGCTTCCATCAACATTACACCGTTTACTTTAGCCGCTTCAATCATGGATGCTACCTCCCGTTCATTGGAAGCAAAAGGCTTCTCACAAAGAACGTGTTTCCCATTGTTCATGGCTTTAATTGCCTGCTGAGCATGAAATGAATTCGGACTAGCCACATAAATCGCATCCACTTGTTGACTCTCTACCAAGTTATCTACGGATGTGAATATCTCAGGGACATCAAATTTTTGAGCGAATTCAGCTGCACGTTTCTCAGTTCTCGAATATACGGCCTGCACTTGAAAATTTTCAAGATGGTTACCTGACTCAATCATAAGTTTAGTAATAAAATTAGTACCTATAATGCCAAAACGGATCATATTATTAACTCCTTAATTTTACTGATTTGTTTTTAATTATAACAGTCTCAGCTATGGAGGAGGAAAATCAATTCACATTCCTATGTACCGTGCCGAATGTGAACAACTCGGCACCATTATTCCTTGATCTGCTTCAACCCTAAATTGGCAAGCACTTTATGACCTTCAACTGTCGGATGTACGTCCTCTTTGATGATATAGTCAGGATTTCCTTTGAATGCTTGGTAAGCATCTATAAGTTTTACTTCCGTAAAGTGACTTAATAATTCAATAAGTGAACTGTACTGTACATTTATATAGTGAAGAGGTTGATTCAACGTCTTTCCCTCTATGGGATACGGATTATAAATGTTATAAACTAAAATTTTCCCGTCGGTTAATTTGTCTAGCTCCATCACAGTGGAATAAACATTAAACAAAAGATTTCGAACAACAATCCCTACTTCATCCATGTTAATCCCTTTTACCCCTTTATCTTTATGCTTCTTTAATATATTTAGTAAATCATTTCCACCAATATAGACAACCACATAATCTGAATCTTTGACCGTGTTTTGAAATACCTCATTTTCACGAATTGCTTGGAGCATTTCTCCTGATGTTAATCCAGGAATTCCCAGGTTGGTAACTTCTAGGTTGGCATCTTCACCGATGACGAAAGGGAATGCCTCTCCAGGAGGGAATTTATTTTCTTTCTTTAAATTATATCCATAAGGGATGGAGTCGCCAATAGCCACAAGGTGCTTGGGATGTCCTGCTTGTACCATGTAGGGAGTTATAATATTTATAACTAAAAGGAAGCAGAGCAGAACACTTATTTTCTTCAATGGTATATCTCCCTTTTTAGCTCTAATTTTAACTTTCCTCTTTAGCATTCCAGCTTAAATAACAATTCAATCAAAGTTAATTCTTCCATTTTTACTGCAATAAGTAAATATACTGTCTATTTAGGTATATAAAAAAGAAAGACGCGGTTCTCCGCGTCTTTGCCTATTAACTTCCTATAAACATTTGCGTCCAGTAATTACCACTTTCTGAATAGCCAATTCCAATTTCAGTCATGTTTTCGTTCATAATGTTTTTTCGGTGTCCTGAACTGTTTAACCATCCATCTACTACTGACTCAGGAGTTTTCTGCCCTTTTGCTATATTTTCTGCAGCTGTTCGATAGTCTACATTATATTCCTTAAGCATATCAAAAGGAGTACCATATGTTGGTGAAGTGTGAGAAAAATATTCATTTTCTGCCATATCCTCAGATTTATCCTGAGCTACCTCCGATACTTCTTTGCTTAATTTTAAAGGTTGGAGCCCTTGCTCTTCACGGGCCTCATTTGTCAATTGGACAACTTGCTCTTGAACCTCACCTGTTGCCTCATCAGTTCCACCGTCTCCAGTGTCTTGTCGTTGTTGATTTTGTTGGTTTTGTTGATCCTGTTGATCTCGTGGTTGATCTCGCTGCTGGTCTCTTTGCTGATCTGGTTGTGCTTGTTGTTGTCCCCAATTGTTTCTATCCTCTGGAATGATAGGGCCTCTACCTGGATTGGGAAAGTTATTGTCGAAACGGTTTATGTCTGGTAAACGTCCATTTTCTTGGTTTCCAGGTCCATAAGTTACCTGGTTATAATCGTACCCTGTTTCATCTACTGCACCATCGTTATTATTCGCACCACATGCAGGTAGTGTTATCATGCTAAACGCTATTAATGTGGTAAAATATACTTTTTTCATCATTTGCCTCCTAAAAGAAATTCCTCCCCATTACTATGTGCATAGAGATAGAAAATATCATGATAAAAGACAAAAAAAAGCCGCTAAATGATAGCGACTTTTCCATTTATTCCGTGCATTTTCATTAATTGGGGGTTTTACAAAAGATTCTCCTGCAGCCGAAATGAAACGACTTTCGATTCCGTCATAGCTTCTATGGCGAATCGAATCCCTTCACGTCCGATACCTGATCCTTTTGTACCACCAAAAGGCATAGCATCAATGCGGTAATCACTGCTGTCATTTATCATAATACCACCCACGTTCATATGCTTTATTGCAAAAAAGGCAGAATTGATTTGGCTTGTGAAAATCCCGGCCTGTAATCCGTAATTTACACTATTTGAACGTTCAACAGCCTCATAAAGCGAATTCACAGGATAAATAAGAACCACCGGACCAAAAATTTCTTCCTTCGCAATGGTCGCATCGTCAGACACGTTTGTTAAAACAGTAGGTGTATAATAAGAACCATCTCGTTTACCGCCAACTTCAATAACGGCACCTTTAGCAACGGCTTCCTCCACCCAACTTTCCACACGTTGTGCTTCCCTTTCGTTAATCAGCGGCCCGATATCGGTTAATTCGTTCATTTTATCTCCTACCTGCAATTCAGCGGTTCGATTTACAAATGTATCGAGAAACTTTGAATAAATTCTTCTTTCAACGTAAATCCTTTGAACGCCAAGACAATTTTGCCCAACAGCTGAAAAAGCACCAGATACTGTTGCCTGAACCGCATCGTGAAGATCAGCATCTTCAAGTACAATGACAGGAGAGTTGGATCCAAGCTCCATACTTAGTTTTTTCGTACCTGCTTTTTGCGTGATGTGTTCACCAGCAACAGGTCCTCCCGTAAATGAAATCATCCGTACAGCAGGGTGAGTAACCAAAGGATCTCCGATTTCGCGGCCTGATCCTGTTACTACTGAAAGAAATCCCTCGGGTAACCCCGCTTCTACAAAGGCATCAGCTAACTTTAATGCACTAAGAGGTGTAACCGAAGCAGGTTTTAAAACAATTGCATTACCAGCAGCAATCGCCGGGCCAATTTTATGGGCTACCATATTCAGTGGGTCGTTAAACGGTGTAATGGCTCCTACAACACCCACAGGAAAGCGATAATAATATCCCACCCGATTTTCACTGCCTTCGTTTTGGTCAAAATTAATCGTCTCGCCATTGATTCGCCGTGCCTCTTCCGCACTGATTTGGATCGTCTGTGCTGCACGCTTCACTTCCCCACGCGCCTCATTAATTGTTTTACTGCCTTCGCTTGCAATAACTTGGGCAAAGTCTTCCATGTGCTCTTTCATGTAAACCGCTACCTTATTTAAAATGGCTATTCGTTCGTGTGTCGGCCACATTTGAGTGGTGCGATACGTGCGATCAGCCATTTCTATAGCTTCAATCATTTGTTCCTTAGAAGCTAAAGGGACCTTAGCAATTACTTGACCGTTTTGAGGATTAACGACTTCGAACGTTTTTTTGCCTGCCACCCACTTTCCGCCAATTAACATTTTCATCGCCTTCACCTTCGTATGCATCGTTATCACCACCCGTTAGATTTTGGTAAGCTTTTTCTGTTTTTGATAATGAATCAAGTCGATCAATAATGAAAATCCAGTCTCTTTTAAGCCAGCTCCAGCTCCAGTTAGAAGTATCGGCCCAGATAAGTCACACTCATACAGAATGGCATTTGTAGCACCAGTCACACTAGCAAGTGGGTCTGTAGCATCAATACATTCAGGTTGAACTGAAGCTACAACTGTGCCATTTTCCTGTTTAATACGAGCTAATAACTTCCACTTTTTATTTTCTTTTAATGCGGATTGCACTTGATTCTTTGTAATATGAGTAATTCCTTCACAATACACATCCGTATGAGAAATCTCCACGCCCATAATATAATTCGATAAGATTGCGGCCTTGTATCGAGCGTCATACCCCTCGACGTCACTTGTCGGATCCGCCTCGGCATACCCTAGTTCTTGGGCTTTTGATAATGCTCCCTCATAAGATTGGCCTTTTTCCATTTCCGATAAAATGTAATTCGTCGTACCGTTAAGAATCCCTCGAATCTCAGTAATTTTATTTCCCGCTAACGTCTCAATCGGCATTCTCAATGCAGGGGTGCCACTCATTACTGTTCCTTCAAAGCCAAAGAACACATCATTGTTAGCGGCCAATTCAGCAAGTTCACGATACGCAAGAGCTACAGGACCTTTATTAGTCGTCACAACACTTTTGTGATGTTCAAATGCGGTGCGGCAATGAGTAATTGCAGGCTCACCTGTATTTACATCAGTGAACGTCACCTCCACAATGACATCAGCATTACTATTTGTAATCGTATCAATACTGCTTAAACCTTTAATGAGATTGGAGCTACCCTCATAAGCTTCGACAGAACCTGTGTCCCGAACAGCTTCTAGTAAATCATTAACATGTAGACCTTCAGGATCATATACAGATCCCTTCATAACATCAGCTACAGCTACTATCTTTGAATCAAAACCATAGGACTCAAGCAACGATTCTTTTTTTTCAGCTAAAATTTCAGCCAGAGCTTGCCCGACTCCACCAAATCCGATAAAAGCAATGTTCGTTGTCATACTCTCCCTCCTACCCTTTGAAAAAATTTTCGATACTTTTCATCATTATTGCTACTCCATCAACCATCGCTTTTTCATCAATATCAAAGCTAGGATGATGCAAACTCCGCTCTTGCTCCAATCCACATCCTAGAAAAAACATCGCACCAGGAATTTGTGCTGTCATATAACTGAAATCTTCACTTCCCATTCCAAAGGGTTCTTCAAAGATCTCCATACCTTCTCCTGCTTTTCGAAAAAGTTTGTTAATCGATGGATCATTTACTAATGCAGGTTCACCTTGCTGAATACTTAGCTCATAATCTCCCCCTAAAGCATTGATCATAAGACATACTTGCTCAACTTCTCTAGCTAATTGTTCTCTTATCTTTCCCTCGTAAGAGCGTACTGTTCCTTTGATACTCACTGTACTCGGAATAATATTATGGGCTTCTCCTCCATAAATTTGTCCTATACTGACCGTCCCTACTTGTAATGGATCTACTTTTCTCCCATTCAAACTATACAGGGCTTGCAATACATAAGTAGCCATCCACAATGGATCAAGTGTTTTGTGCGGATACCCACCGTGGCCACCGCGTCCTTTAATGACTAAATGAAATTCATCATTATTAGCCATGCTAGGACCATCATGAACCTGAATGGAACCCCTCTTTCTCCATGGACACATATGCAATGCAAGCACACCATCTAAGTCATCAAGGATACCAGACTTCAGCACTTTCACTGCACCCGTTTCACCGTTATCATCACAGCTCTCTTCTGCCGGTTGAAAGATTAATTTAACCGTGCCTCTCCAAGAATTTTCCTCAAAATTTTCAACAAGTAGCTTTGCCACCCCTAACAAAATGGCGGTATGAGCATCATGACCACAAGCATGCATTATCCCTTGATGTTGAGAAACATACTCTAGAGATGATTGCTCTAAAATCGGCAAGGCATCGATATCTGCTCGTATTCCAATTACAGGACCATCACCTGTGGAAAGGGTGGCGATGATTCCATAACCACCCACCCCTGATTGAATGTGATCTAAGCCAAAGCTACGCAAAACCTGAATAATTTTCTCGCTTGTATGACTTTCCTGAAAACTTAATTCAGGGTATTTATGAAAATGACGTCTCCACTCTATTAACTTCGGAAGAATTTCTTCAGCTTGAGTATCAAAGTCCAGCTTTTTGGTGTTCAACTAAATCACCTGCCATATTAGCTGCGCACCGCCATGTTCTTTGGAAGTGCTTTAAAAGCTTGTTGTAAATCTTGTTTTAAATCTTCAATATCTTCTATCCCTGCCGAGTAACGAATTAACCCTTCAGGTATTCCCATAGCTGCTCTTTCCTCTGGAGTACATTCAACATGGCTCGTCGTTCGAGCAGGACCGACTACAGTCTCTACACATCCAAGGTTCGCAGCACGATTGGCGTACTTAAGTTTGGGCAACAAGTGACGTACCGTATCGATGCCTCCTTTAACTGCAAAGCTCAACATTCCACCATAGCCTTTCATTTGTTCTTTAGCTACATCGTGATGAGGGTGTTCTTCAAGTCCTGGATAATAAACACCCTCTACTAAATCAAACTCTTTTAAATACTCTGCAATCGCTTGAGCATTTTGATTTTGCTTATCTACACGAAGTTTTAATGTTTTCATACCACGTAGTAGAAGGTAGGCAGCCATCGGATCTAACGTTGCACCGTTAATTTCACGATAGTGATAAATTCGTTCCACAAGTTCTTTAGTCCCACAGACCGAACCACCTAAAGCATCTGCGTGCCCCCCTAAGAATTTCGTAGCACTATGAATAACAAGGTCAACTCCAAGGTCAATTGGGTTTTGGTTTACTGGTGTGGCAAACGTATTGTCAACGATAACCGTTGCTCCCATAGCTTTCCCTGCTTTAGCCATGCGCTTAATATCAGTGATTTTAACGGTTGGGTTAGTCGGGCTTTCTAAATAAAGCACTTTACAACCTTTTTTAATTTCTCGTTCAATTGCCTCATGATCTCCAGTATCACAAAGCATAACCTCAACATTTTGTTTAGGCAGGAATTCTGTAAAAATTTTATTTGTTCCACCATACGTATCTTTAATGGATACAATTCGGTCTCCTGGATATAGAAGCGTTCCCAATGTGTTGCTAATAGCAGCCATACCTGTCGAGAAACTGGTTGCCGCTTCAGCCCCTTCTAAAATGCGTATCTTTTCTTCAAATGCTTCTACCGTAGGGTTAGTATTTCGCCCATAAATGTGGCCTTTTTTATTACCAATTGCCACTTCATACCATTCATCCATATCTTCATAACCATAAGAAACACTATGAACGACTGGAACCTGCGTAGCTCCAAAAGCGAGAGAATCCTTTTCCCCTGCCCAGATTGATTTAGTACTAAATTTAGCTTCCTTCACGATCATCAGCCTCCTTATATTCCATTAATTGATAAGCGTAACGGGCGATTGCCGTATCCTGAACTCCCGTACCTGTTAAATCACATACTGTAATTTGATCATCACTTAATCGGCCCGCTTTCATCCCGGTTGTTATCTCACCTAATTCAACTGTTGCCTCTTTTACTTTTTCATTCGCACAAGTTCTTAGCTCACCTAGCCTTAGAGATTGTTCCAACACATCACAAACGAAGAGATCTGCTTTCTCAAGCACCTTGGTATCCAGTTCTTGCTTATGCTCTGCATCCGATCCCATCGCTGTAATGTGAATACCTGAATGAAGCCAGTCCGCGTGAATAATTGGATCAGTTGATGGGGTAGTTGTTACCACAATATCGCTATTTTCTACAACATTTTTAGCACTCTTACTTAGTTCAACTGCCAATCCAAGCTTTTCCTCCATTTCTTTTTGATATTTAACCATATTTTCTTTTGTTCTTCCGTAAACATAAACCTTATCAATAGGCCTGATATTCACAAGCGACTCCAACTGATACCTGGCTTGTGACCCTGTGCCAATCACACCAACCACTCGACTATCTTTTCTACTTAAATATTTACTGGCTACCGTTCCTGCAGCAGCAGTTCGTAAGTCCGTCAACAACCCATTATCTGCAAAGATCGCTTTAGGCTCACCAGTGATCGCACTAAGCAAAATCATCATGCCATTCGCACTTGGCAATCCTAATTGAGGATTATTAAAAAACCCCGAAGAAAGTTTGACGGCAAAGGTATCTAAACCTTCAATATAAGCCGACTTAATATCTACTTCTCCGTTATTTTCCGGAACATCGATTCGCATAATAGGCGGCATTGTAACTTTCTTCGTTGATAAATTGGAGAAAGCTGCTTCAATCACTGCAATTAAATTTGTATCTAATCGTATAACGTTATCAATTCGATCCCTGTCATATAAACGAATCGTTCCCACCTCCTAACTAATTTGACCATTGCTGTTAAGAAACATAGAAGATTCTTGCTTAACGATCAGTTCTCGTGGATACGTTGTAAACTGTTCACAACCTGTATCTGTTACACGGAATGTTTCACTAATTTCAATACCGTCATGATCAAACCAGAGCCCCGGAATTAAATGAAAGGTCATATTGGGTTGTAATACGGTTTGATCTCCTTTTCGTATGCTAGCCGTATGCTCTCCCCAATCAGGAGGGTAATTCAGACCAACGGAATACCCAAGTCGTGCCTCTTTCTCAAATCCATACTGTTTAATACTCTTTGACCAAACTGCCTCCAACTCACTACAAGTGACCCCTGGCTTTGCAGTTTGTAATACATTTTGAATTCCTTCTAATACAACAGGAGCTAGCACTTCTAACTTGTTACTTGGCTCCCCGATCGACACCGTACGTGCTAATGGAACATGGTAACGCTTATAACACCCTGCTAATTCCACTATTACAGGGCTTCCCTCGACAAACGGTCGATCAGACCACGTTAAATGTGGAATGGCCGTATGGTCTCCAGTTGGTAAAAGCGGGACAATAGCCGGATATTCTCCACCATAATCTGGCGTACCTTTAATAAGATGATAGTAAATCTCTGCAGCTGTATCGCATTCCCGACGACCTGCATTAATGCTATCTATACCCTTCGTCATCGCTAAATCTGCAATGACTCCAGCACGTTTCATATATTCTATTTCCTGATCTGATTTAACCATTCTTACACGATTCACTAATAGGGAGGCATCTTGAAACTTTGCATTAGGCAAACCCTTTTTCAAACGTTCCATAGCCATTCCCGTAAAATAGTAATGGTCCATCTCTACACCAATACGCCTAGTCCCTTGACCTACCTGGGAGAGAATCGCAGCCATAAAATCCATTGGGTGACGTATTTCTGAATGCACATAATAATCTGGATAAGCGATGACATTCTCTTCATAAATCCAAGTAGTCGCTTTAGCTCCATTAGCATCTTGATAACGGCCAATCCAAAGTGGCTGCGGCTCGTCAATTACAATGACAAGCATTTGATGAACATAAAAGGACCACGCGTCATAACCTGATAAATAGTTCATATTAGCTGGATCAGTGATAAGCAATACCTCGATACCCTTCTTAGCCATAAGCTCTTTCGTATCGTCTAATCTTTTTTGATACTCTAAAATATCAAATGGAAGCACCATGACTATCCCTCCCTCTATTATCTGAATATTAAAACTTCTATACTTCCATTGTATTCATTGTTAAATTGATATGTAATGTAAAAATTGTATGAAGTTTTAAGGGAAAGTTTTATACAATAATTCTGTTAGTCAAATTAGTGCTGATGTAGCTTCATCTAAAATAAGAATCGGTGGATAAAAACATACGGGCAATGGCTAGTCGTTGTTTCTGTCCTTCTGAGAGTTTAAACCCTCGTTGATACGGAAACTGAAGTAGCCATTCAAAAATCACTAGCTGAACTGACAGAAGGGAGAACGACACTCATCATTGGCTCACCGATTAGCAACTATTAAAAATGCTGACAGAATTATTGTTGTTACAAATGAGGGGATTGCTGAGCAAGGAAATCATGATGAGCTCCTGCATTCTAAAGATATATACAGCCGCCTTCACGAAGCACAATTTAGATAGTACTCATTCAAAAAGCCGAACTTAAGTTCGGTTTTTTCATTTTTTTCCTGTTTCTCTATTATATGTATGATAATTTATCCGATAATTTAATTAATGGGAACATATATAGTTGTCCAACTGGAGAAATGAGGAGTTTTATTCATGAAAAAGTTTTGGAACATCAAGGAATCGATTAGAGGTAAGATATTTTTAGTCTCGCTAATTTTGTTAGCGGTTCCAGCTATCGTAATTGGTTTAATAGGGTACCAATCAAGTAAAGCGAGCCTTGACGAACTTGGAAAAACAAATTTAAAAAATAGTGTTGAGTCTGCACTTAATATGATTGAAATAGCCAATCAAAATGTAGAAGACGGCAGTATGTCTTTAGATGAGGCTCAAGAATCTGTTAAAGTACAGTTACTTGGTGAGCTTAATGAAGATGGCACTCGTCCGATTAATCCGAATATAGATTTAGGAGAGAACGGATATTATTTTGTTTTAGATGAAGAAGGGACAGAATTAGCTCACCCACTTCTAGAAGGAGAAAATATTTGGGATAGCCAAGACTCTAATGGTGTCATGGTTGCTCAAGAATTGATTGAGAAGGGAACAAATGGTGGTGGTTTCACCTATTTTGAGTGGCCTTTGCCTAACGATTCTAATACAGAAGCCCCCAAGGTTTCTTATTCTGCACAAGACTCTGATTGGGGATGGGTTGTTGTGTCGGGTACTTATATGATGGACTTTAACAGTGGTGCCAGCCAAATTTTGTATAGCTTATTAATTACGTTAGGAGCCGCATTACTTATAGGCGTTCTCATTATATGGGTGTTTACAGGGAAATTAACTAAACCAATCAAAGAGCTTTCTCAACATTCCAGACAAATGGCTAATGGTGATTTTATTATGGAAGATTTAGAGATCACCACTAAAGATGAAGTTGGCAATCTAGTTCATAACTTTAATACTATGAAAATTAATTTGAGAGAACTTGTTCGGTCCGTTTCCGAGTCATCTGAACAAGTCGCTGCTGCCTCACAGCAATTACACGCTAATGCGGAAGAGAACTCATCAGCAGCTGAACAGGTAACTATCGCTATACAAGATGTTGCAGCAGGTTCTGATAAACAATTGGAGAATGTGAATGAATCTTCTTCATCCATTCACCATATTTCTCAAGACATTCAATCCATTTCACATCACGTAAAAGATTTATCAACATCCTCTAGCGAAGCAGCCAATATATCAGAGTCTGGTGAACAATTGATTCAAAGCGCTTTACAACAGATGGAAGAAATTAATGATAATAGCGATGTGACTAACCGAACCATTCAAGTATTAGACCAAAAGTCCGGAGAAATCGGAAGCATCGTATCGCTAATCACCGACATTTCCGAACAAACAAATTTACTAGCCCTTAATGCAGCAATTGAAGCTGCACGAGCAGGTGAACACGGAAAAGGCTTTGCCGTGGTAGCTGATGAAGTTCGGAAATTAGCCGAACAGTCAAACAAATCAGCAAGCCACATTATGGAACTTATTACCGATGTACAGTCCAAAACCAAAGAAGCAGTGGAATCCATGAATAAAGGGGAAGGCGCTGTGAAAAAAGGAGTACAAACAGTTCATGAAGCAGAGGAAGCCTTTATAAAAATCACAAATGAGGTTCAACAGCTTTCAGGAGGTATGCAGGAAATTAATAGCTCTGTTCAAACAATTACAGAGCGTAGTCAAAATCTAGTAGAATCTGTTGATATAGTGAAGGAGATTTCTGTTCAAGCATCAGAGCATTCCCAACACGTCGCAGCAGCTACAGAGGAACAAAATGCATCGGTTGAAGAAATCTCTTCTGCTAGTGAAACCTTAGCCCATGAAGCCAATAAACTGCAGGAACAAGTAAGTCGATTTAAATTCTAATAATAAAGGAGTGTTTCTGAGTTATCTCAGAAACACTCCCTTCACTCTTCTCCAAACATAAATGTTCGATGATGATAAGAAACTGAAAATGCGAGACCTACTGCTATTAAAAAGGCTAGCAAGGAACTCCCACCATAGCTAATGTACGGTAATGGAATACCGGTGATCGGCAATAGCTGAATAGACATACCAATGTTTTGAAACACATGAAAGGTAATCATACAAATCAAACCAACCATCAAATACGTACTGAATTTGTGATTCGCACGTGACGCAATCGTAGTTAATCGATAAATAAATAAGAAAAAAGCAAGTAGAACAACACAACTACCAAGAAAACCATATTCTTCTCCGACTATACTGAAAATGAAGTCCGTATGACTTTCAGGCAAATATAATTCTCGTTCTCCCATACCTTTCCCATACATTTGACCAGATCCAATAGCACGCATGGCTCTTATAAGTTGAAACCCTTCTGAAGAACTATACTGTTGAGGGCTTAACCAAGCATAGATTCGCCCCAATTGATACTGTTTTACTCCTAAGTATTGATCCAGTAACTGAGGAAAATTTAAGGCTGTCCATATTAACACTGACCCAGTAAGTATTACAGTTCCAAATATCGGGAGAATGACACGCCATCTAATACCTGAAATCACAATCATCCCAGCCATAATCGCTAAAAAGACAAGTGCTGTTCCCAAGTCTGGTTGTTGCATGATAAGCACTAATGGAAGCAATGTAAGGCCAACAATTTTACCTAAAAGTACTAAGTCATTTCTTATATGAATTAACTTGTTTTTCTCATGATGATTTGTTATAACATTGGACAAGATCAGAATCGTGAACACTTTCATAAACTCAGAAGGCTGAATCGACCCAAAACCAGGTAGAATAAACCAACTTTTTTGTCCTTTTATCACAGGGGCAACAGTCGCTGGTGCAAGAATTAACGCCAATAGGACGATAAGCCCGGCAATGTATAAGGGCCAACTGATCTTCTTATAAAAATCAGGCTCAAAATAGAGCATGATGGCGATGACGACCCCACCTACTCCATACCAAATTAATTGTTTAAACATAAAGTTTTCATTATATTGAGCGCTTTGCTGAGCGCTATACAAAGCCACACAGCTAATCGTTAAAAATAAACACAAAGTAAAAAATAATTTCCAATCGAACCGTTCCTCAAAATTCACTTTTATCCCCTTCCCCCTTTCCAAGGGACTCTAAAAAGACTCACGGAATCCATTTAACCATATCTTTTCAATAAAAAGAAGGTAGAATACAAAAACACTTAAAAATCTCCATACTCTCTAATTATTTTACCACATACATACTAGTCTAAGTCTTGGTCATATCTAGTTCTTTAAAAATCCCCAAGCAATCTAGTTCGCTTTTCCTTCAAATGTTAAACTATAAGGAATATGTAACATCCTCCCCGAATAGTAATCGCGAAGAAAAGTTATTGAAATTATGGGCTGTGAATAAAAACATCAAAAATCGTCCTGCCCCCTCGTTAGAAACAGAGAAAGAGCTCAAGGGAGTGATCGCTATTCGCGGACGAACAACTCTGTGCGATATATACCAATGATTGTGAACATCCCAAACTTTTAGATTGATTAACACTACAAAATTGTGATATTTGTATCCATTATGTTTCAATTAAGATAACATGCCGATCATAAGCCTTTACCTTATTGTCGGGAATCTAGACTAACTTATTAAGGAGCAAATTGAATGACCAAACAAAAAGTTCAAGGTAACCAAGTTGACCCCTACACACGCTGCACACACTATCATAGTACCGTTGATATCATCGCCATTAAATTTTATTGCTGTAACGAGTATTACGCGTGCTACTACTGTCATCAGGAATTAGCAAATCATACAACATCCAAATGGCCAAAGAACCAATGGAATGAACGAGCAATTCTCTGCGGCAACTGTCATCACGAACTAACCATCCATGATTACATGAATGCATCCGCATGTCCTCAATGCGAAAGCTCCTTTAATGAAAAATGTATCCATCACTTCCATCTATACTTTGATACCTAAAAAAAGTTTCGTTACAGTAATTACTGTAACGAAACTTTTCACTCAAAGCAGTTTAACTGCTCTAACTACATCTTTAGCTGCAGTTATCGCAGTAATAGCGGATACACCATCGGCACCAACTTCCATTACCTCACGAGCATTTCCAACGGTGATACCGCCAATCCCGACAAGCGGAATCCCAGGATATAAAAACTTCACCCGCTTGATCCACTCGACACCAACCGGCTCCTTTGCATCCACCTTCGTAGACGTAGCAAACATAGGACCAGCACCTAAATAATCCACCACATCAACAGCACTACCCTTTAGCTCCTCTTCATTAGAAATTGAAAGACCTATAATTTTCTTTGGAAAAAGGGAACGGAGCTCCTGTACATCAACATCGTCCTGACCGACGTGAATACCATCCGCCTCAAGTGGATCCACCAAAACGCTATCATCATTTACAATAAACAAGACATCATGCGTCCGGCATAACTCGCGCAACCTCTTGCCCAGTGCAAGCTTCTCTTCTCCTTGAAGTGATCCTGGACCTTTCTCTCGGAACTGAAAAGCTGTTATCCCACCTTCAATCGCTTCTTTAAGAATGTCAGCCGGATCACGCTCGCAGTTTTGGCTACCCATTATTAAATACTTTCTTAAACGTTGGCTCAGTTCCATAACTATCTTTCCTCTAATTGCGTTAAATCCATAGCTAAGGCATCGATGAAACGGGCAGCAAACGTTCCAGGTCCGTTTACACTCGTGAGACGCGCTGCTTTTTCAGCTGCTAATCCATAGAATCGAGTAGCTGCATGAGCTTGATCAAACCGCGTTCCTGATGTGGAAAGGCAAGCTGTTAAAATTGACCCTAGCAAACAACCAGAACCCGTTACCTTGGCTAATAAGTCATGTCCTGTTTCATTTTTCACCACTTCTTGTCCGTAGCTTATCGTGTCAACTTCCCCAGTTACAATAGCTAAAGTATTGTATTTTTCAGCCACTTGCATAGCGATAGTTTCGTTGTCTCCTTCTCCAATTGAATCGACACCCTTTGTTGCCACAGAAACACCAATAATATGAGCTAGTTCTCCTGTGTTGCCTTTAATCGCTGTAGGCTGAACCTCAGATACAATTTGTTCAAAAGCTTTCGCACGAAACGATGTAGCTCCAACTCCTACTGGATCGATGACTACAGGAATACCCTTTTCATTGGCAGCTTTTCCTGCAAGGATCATCGCTCGCAAATGAGGTTCAGTTAAAGTCCCAATATTGATTAACACACCGTCCGATAGCTGAGCAATATCCCAAGCTTCTTCCTCGGCCATTGCCATAATTGGAGATCCTCCAAACGCAAGCAGCCCATTAGCACTAAAGTTCATCACAACTTGATTCGTTAAATTGTGAATGAGAGGCTGTTTTTCTCTGACTTCATTTACAAGTTTTATACTCATTTGTTCATAACCTCCTCGCGTGTTGCAAAATGGTTCGTAGGTCCACTTCCTTTTCCAATGTCAAAGGAATGTCGAATCGCTTCCGTTACGAAATGCTTAGCTTGTTCCACTGCTGTTGATAATGGTGCTCCTTGACTTAAGAATGCGGTAATAGCTGCTGCATACGTACATCCAGTTCCATGCGTATTGTCCGTATCGATCCTCTCACTCGAATAGGTAAGAATGCTCGATCCATCATATAAGAAATCAATCGCTTCTCCTTCGAGATGACCTCCTTTTATTAAAGCAGCATTGGCTCCAAATCTGGAGCATATTTGTTCAGCAGCCTGTTTCATATCTTCAGTATTTCTGATTTTTTCTTCCAAAATGAATTCAGCTTCTGCAATATTGGGTGTAATCACAGTAGCAAGAGGGATTAAATGGTCACGCAACCAACTTCTTGACTCCTCTTCTATTAAAGTATCCCCACTCGTGGCCACCATCACGGGATCCATCACGTAAGGAGCATTCACTTCAGGTATCCATTCAGCGACTACCTTCATCATCTCCATGTTTGAGATCATCCCTGTCTTAAATGCATCTACAGGTATATCTGAGGAAATTGCTTCAAGTTGACTTTTCAGTATCTCAATCGGTACATGATGCACATCCTTAACTCCTGTTGTATTTTGAGAGACGACTGAAGTGATTACGCTCATTCCATAACTTCTCAATTCTTGAAATGTTTTTAGATCGGCTTGAATGCCGGCACCTCCACTCGGATCAGTGCCAGCAATCGTTAAGGCTGTTGAGACATTTGTCATTTAGTGTTCACTCCTTCTCCTTGAGGCCATTCTTCACAGGAATAAGCCATTTCCCAAAATTTCAACTCAAGTTGACAGCTCTTCCTGAAGGCGTCTTTCATGCGTTGTCGCTCGGTTTCTGAGGCTTGGTCGGCTAATTCATCGAGGCGTTGGCGCATGGCGTTGGATAGCGTTTCAAATTCCTCATTTGCGTAAAACTTAATCCACTGGTAGAAGGTATCATTCGGTGTTGGCTGATACTTTTTCATCAAATGATTACCGATCTCTAGATACGTCCACGGGCATGGAAGCATAGCGGCTAAAATTTCACCTAATCCTCCCATTTGGGCGTGGTACATCATGTGTTTGACGTAGTGATCAGCTGTTGGAGGAAGCGGGTATCCATGTAGTTCATCATATCCAACACCGATGACATCACAAAAATTCATGTGTGGGTGTGTTTCACTATTTAGTATAAATCCTACTTGCTCATTAAAGTATTCAATGTCTTTTCGGTTGGTCGATTTAGAGATGCCAATGCCATAAATGTGCATAAATGCGTTCAAGTATTCATAATCGGCTTTAATATAGTGGGCTATGGAATCGTGTGGCAAGTCCCCTTTACCGATTCCGTCAACGAATCGATGGTTAAAAATTGCTTCGAATATATCATTGTTTTCCCTTCTTAGGGTCTCTGTAAAACTCATTAGTTTAACCTCCTTGATTTTTAGCGGAATCTAAATAGATTCCGAGCAGTTATGCGTTAGCTTGCGGTATTAATTTTGTTTGGCGTACTCGTGATGCTACGAACCAACCAAGTAATGATCCGCTAATACTGCTTACGAGAAAAGGCGGGATAAAAGCAAAGGCCCCCGCCGCACTTCCCATTAATACAGTGGCAAAGGGAACAGCGAACAGTGCACCAATAAAACCAGATCCTATCATCTCTCCTGAAGCAGCAGCGAATGACTTTTTTGTCCATTTGTAAAAATATCCAGCAAGTAAAGCACCAATCATCCCGCCAGGAAAGGCTAGTAATGTTCCTAGTCCAAGTAAGTTTCTCAGCAGTCCGATCACGAATGCAATAGCTACCGCAGGAATCGGGCCAAGGGTGATGGCCGCCATGACGTTTACAGCATGTTGAACAGGATACGCTTTTGCTATCCCTGCAGGAAACCATAGAAGTTGGGCGCCAAGCGTTCCAATGGCAACAAAGACAGCCATCGTTGTAAGTAAATGTGTTCGATTCATTCTCTTCCTCCCATTCTTTGAAGTAGGGGCCGGAAAACACAAAAAAGCCAGATCCTTGGGGGGACCTGGCTACGTATAGGTAGAGTAATAGACTTATCGTCTAACTACTTCCCTCCGCTGGTCTTAACCAGATCAGGTTGATAAGAGTCGGAAAGGTTGTTCCTTTCCTCTCAGCCCATTCCGGGCCCCCCTAGTAGTTCATTTCATCAATTCGCTTGGTTGAGTTCATCATAACAAAGCTTCTTTGATTTGTCATGGTTAAAGGTGTAACATTTTTCACAGGGAAGCGACTGAACTGGTAAGAAAATGAGGGAGACTTTCTAAATGAAAAAATGGATGCTTGTATTATTACTATTTGGCGTTGCCTGTGGTAAAACTGAAGTGGATGAAGGATCTGAGGATGCAGGAACTCATCCAGAGGAAGAGTCTGAAGAAATGAATTCCTTTTCCGGTTACGTTATGGATCAACATGAGAACAGGATTTTGGTCGTTAATACGATTGAGAACGAAGGTGGTTCACCCATATGGGTATCAGGGGTAGACCAAGGTATGTGGATCGGGAAGAAAGTTGAGGTTAGAATAGCCGGCCAAGTTGCTGAATCCTATCCAATGCAAGGAGAAGCAAAAGATGTGCAAGTTGTAGAATCTCCATCACCTGAAGGAGCCAGTCTAACGGAATCTCAGGTTTTGGCTAAAGCACTGGCAGGTATTGACCGGAGTAACGCACTGGCAGTTGAGAGTTTAACTTATGAGGCAGAGGATGATCACTGGACTGTAAAACTTCGGTCTACTGTGACAGAAAGTGGATCAGAGAAAGTGATTATATCTGATAAATTGCCGGACTGAGTTTTTAAAGGGGAGTATCTTAGAAGTAAGTAGCTCCGATACCGTAGAGAAACAAAGGACTATTGAGGACTCGATTCCGAAATAATGGGGTTCGTTACCGTATGAGGGATAGGGGTGACTTTGAAACAACTCGCTTTCCTGCGGGGGACTGGCAAGCCTCCTCGGTCGTTGACACTCCCTGTGGGGTCTTGCCTAACTCCTTCTCCCGCGGGAGGTCTCGTCGTTTCAAAGCCACCCCTTTCGACATGGAAATTAACGCCCCCCCATAGGAGAATGCGTCTTATCTATGCTATAGAATAAAACCTTACCCCACACGGCTTCCGTTCTCCTTACGAAAGCAAGAAGGTCCGGGAAATTGCGAGACTCTCCTTTAAAAGCGGAGGCGCCTTGGTCAGCGGCGTATGGACTGGACTGTTGACTTATCGTACAGAACCGAGGGAAGTCTCACTAGCCGCTAGGCGCTGGAGCTGGATAACGCCCGATAGGATTGATGAACTAGATGTAGCCTTCGTCCTTATAAGGCGTAAGAGCTGGGATGAACATGATCGGTGAGATCCCGCAGGGCGATAGCCCGAGGAAGCTCGCCACATGCCCATGGAAAGCGAGTGATTTCCCGGACCTTCAAACGCCATTCTTTGTAACGGAAACCACCGAAATGTCTCGAAATTGAGTCTTCCCCAATCTAAAGCTTTAGTTTAACAAGAAAATATAAAAGAACACTTAGGCATTAAAAATCCAAGCTTTTTTGTTTGTTATTTGTACTTTTATTTATGGAACTACTTATCTTAAAGAGCTCCCCTTATTTATTCATCCACTTTTTTTAACATCCAAAGTCTTACACTAAGCTCAAGTAAAAATAGGTCATCTGCATTCAATAAGGAAAGTCCGGTCAATTGCTCAATGTTTCTCAGCCGATGTAGCAGTGACTGCCTATGCAAGTTCAAAGCCCGTGCCGTCTGACTTACATTGCTGTTGAATTTATTATAAATGATAAATGTATGAATTAAGTCCGTTTGACGTTTCTGGTCATAGTCTATCAATTTATGAAGAGTGTTCTTAACAATTTCTTCAATTTCTTTTTCATGAGAAAGTGCCATCAATAATCTATTCATTCGTGTATCGCTGAAGAAGGTACGCTCTCCTATTTCATGTTGTTGACGCCCAATATTATGCGCTGTAACGGCTTGATTATAGCTTTTATGAAACACATACAACCCATCTTTATGCATCGATATTCCCCAGGAAATTTTAATTCCAGCTAATAATTCATTTAAGCGTCGTTCAACAAGGTCAAGAAACTGATTTGATGTTTCCATATAAGGACGATTGTCTGCTTCTAAGAAAACAATAACTTCTCCATCTTCAAATGTAGCCATGGTTCTCCTTTTTAAAACATCCCCTGCATGGGCTACTTCTTTTTGAATATAATAATTTCGACTATGCATGGAAGAGGACATAACAGCTTGATCAAAACCTCCAATATGCTCAGTAGCTTTCTTTTTAAAACGGATATTACCAACAAGACAAATATAGGGCTTTGTTAAATCATAACCTAGGAGTTGTGCTTTTGACTGAAGCTGTTTATCCATGTCGATATTGGTTTTAGCTAAATCGAGAAGGAAGTTGTCTTTCAATCGAATTTCTGTCATTTCAATTGCATTTTCTTTCACAAAATATAGTGCACAGGAAGTCAAAGCATGTTCCAAAATATTTAAATTGGACCAGGTTAGTTCATCGTCTGATTCAGGTTTAAATAAGAGGTAGCCTTGTTTTTTATAGTTCGATAAAATCGTCAATTGATAACAACAATCTTCGCCAATTTGATACTGCTCGATGTAATGATATAAAGGGTGATCTTTAAAAGGTGTTTCATATGAAGGAATGAGCTGATAGTCACCTTCAACCTCTCCATTAAGTAAAGCGATCATATGACTGTCGAAATAGTAATTGGCACGGATAAGTTTGTTATGATCACTAATTGCCACGGGAATATTTGTATTTTCATAGACTATTTTCATAATCTCCTGCAATCCCATTCCGTTTAATACGCAGTTAATCAATTCCTGTCGAATTTCTTCTGTACGCTGTTGAGCAGTTCGCTTCTTTTTACTAATTTCATTCAAGACATCATGGAGAACATCTCCAAACCTTACTTCCCACGGAATTTCAATTAGAACTAATTTATGTTCAGATGCTAAACTCATTATGCGATCTGGAATTTTGTAAATGTGTCTTCCCGTTGCAAAGGCTAGTGCAGATGCACCTGAATCAATGACATCTTGAACATACTTTTCAAGGGCGACAGGATCGTTTCCACACCCTATACCAGTACTTAATACAAACTCGTTTTTTCTGACAAAATTCTCTACTGGTGTTTCAATGACAGAAATCCATTCAATTTCTCTTTCTTCTAGATGAGCCTTTCCCATTAGAACCTTCGCGAGTTCCATTATAGGCAATTGCAGGACATCCTTTACATGTATACCCATCTTACCACCCCATTACATTCTTATCTAAATTAATTGTTGAATTGTAGCATGGTCTATATTATTTCCGCTGACTATAATAACCACATTCCTCCCTTTTGCTTGGGTATCTTTTAACACCTTTCCAATTCCTGCTGCGGCTGCTCCTTCTATAATCATTTTATGAAATTCCATCATAAAAAGGATTCCTTTTTCAATCATTTCTTCTGAAACGAGAAGACTTTCATCCAGGTATTGTTGTGTTAAAGGAAAAGTGTGCTGATTCTTGGGGCCTAATCCTCCCAGTAAACTATCTGCCAAGGTCTCCGTTTCTTTCATCGTGATAGGAGTTCCCTTCTTGAGACTTTCATGCATGACAGCTGATGCTTCCATAGAAACTCCTTGGATATGGATTTCAGGAATCATCGATTTAAGAGTGAATGCAATACCCGTTAGCAATCCTCCCCCAGACAAAGGAATAACCACCTGATCAACATCTGGGCACTGATGCATGATCTCAAGTCCAATCGTGCCTTGTCCGGCAATCACTTTAATATCATCGAATGGCTTAATAACAAACAAACCCTGTTTTTTTTCTAAACCATAACAATAAGCCTCGGCATCATCCTGGTTTTCACCTACCTTTTTTACATGGGCACCTAACCTTCTCAGTCGATTGACTTTCTCCTTAGGAACCCGATTAGATATACAAATGGTTGCTTCAATATCAAGTTGCTTAGCTACATACGCAACGGCTATTCCATGATTTCCTGTTGAAAAAGTAGTGACACCCTTCTTCCTTTCTTGGGCCGTAAGTGATAATAGTTTATTTGCCGCACCTCGTAATTTAAATGCTCCCGTTGGTTGGCAATTCTCCAATTTCAAGTATATATGATTGCCTGTTCGTTCTGATAATGGTTCCGAAAATAAGAGTGGTGTTTGGTCAATTATTCCTTGAATCCTGTGATTCGCCTTCCATACCTCACGCATAGTAAGTGCTTCACCCATGGGCTCCCCCCTGAATTCAGATTATTCTGATAATATAACATATAAAATAAGACCGCACGATATGTACGACCTCATTTATTATTCCTAGAACAAGTTTTAAATGAACATGTTCTAACAAAAGGGATTTATCTTACAATTAGTATACTACATAAACCTGTATAAACATAGATATTTAGTTCGACAAATCGCTTCATAGAAAGTGCTAGCCCTGGATCAAGTTATCATTATGACGTCTTTTTCTTTCCACTCGCTTTTTTAGTCGTGGTCTTTCTTTTTGGAGCTACTTTCTTAGATTCCTTCGTACTTTCAAGTGACTTTTCGAGTGCATCCATTAAATTGGTCACATTGTCAGGAGTAGTTTTGCTCTTAGCGGTCGTAACTTCTTCGTTATTACGTTTCGCTTCAATAAGCTCCATTAATGCAGTTCTGTAATTGTCTTTATACTTTTCAGGTTGAAACTCAGCGGTTAATTGGTCAACTAAGGTGACTGCTGTACTCAACTCTTTCTTACTCAGATCGAATTGTTCTGGAACATTTGGAACATCCGCTATACTACGAACCTCATCTGGGTAATGAATAGTCTCCATAACGAGTGTATTTTCATAAACACGAACGATAGCTAGTTGTTCTTTTGAACGGATAATGATCTTTGCTATGCCAATTTTCCCTGTATCCCCTAATGCTTGTCGTAGTAGTCCATATGCTTTTGTCCCACCCTCATTAGGAGACAGATAATAACTACGGTCAAAATATATTGGATCAATATCGTCCAGCTTTACAAAATCCAAAATTTCAACTGATTTATCCTCTTGTTCTTTCTTTAAGCTTTCTAAATCCTCTGCATCGAGTACAACAAACTTATTTTTCGCATACTCGTAAGCCTTTACAATTTCATCATTGGATATTTCCTTATCACATACTGGACATCTTTTCTTATATTCAACCGGGGACTTGCATTCCTCATGTAATTGACGAAGCTTAATATCCTTGTTTTCTGTTGCGGCATGGAGTTTAACAGGAATATTAACCAATCCAAAGCTGATCGTACCCTTCCACATTGTATGCATCGTCCACACTCCTTTTTCATAGCATGTACTCCCATAAAAGAATTATGATTAAAATCCTTATTCATGCCCAAACTAACTTTGAATTGAAGGTGATGACTGTGAACCAACCAATGCTCCCCACGTTATCTTCTACTCCTCCTAAAGAAGATAAATGGATGTATGAGATCAAATATGACGGGTTTAGAGCCTTTTTAAAATGGACCAAAAAAGGCATGACACTTACTAGTAGAAATGGAAAAGATTTATCCTCATATTTTCCAGAAATTATTAACGTCCATGGAATAGAACCCCCTACGGATCTTCCCCTTTTATTAGATGGGGAAATTGTCATATTAAATACACCGTATCAAGCAAATTTTGGTCTTTTACAAAAACGTGGACGTATAAAAAAGTCGGAAAAAATCCAAAGCCTTGCAAAAAAGCGTCCCGCTACTTTTATGGCTTTTGATGTATTACAACAGAAGGAGGACCTTTCGTCACATCCATACACAAAACGAAAAGCAATTCTCCATTCATTGCTTGAAGATATTGATCTTCCTCAGATTCAGCATGTGACGGCCTTTGAGGATTGGGAGGAAATCAAACAAATATGTTTCGATTATTTAGGGGAAGGAATTGTCGCCAAATTAAGGAAAAGCACTTATACGTACAACAAACGTTCCAGGGAATGGTTAAAAATCAAACAATGGCGAACAGTGTCTGGATTTCTAACCAAATATAATCCAGAGAATGAATATTATACGTTAGAGGTTTTTGACAAAGAACAGAGGGTTTCTTTAGGAAGTTTCAAACATGGATTAGATTCAGAGCAAGCGCAAACGCTCCGTACTTTTTTTAAAGAAAAAGGGGAGAACTGGCACTTAGAACCAAGTGTCTGCGTAGATGTTCATTGTTTACAAGCAGAGGCAGGAGAGTTAAGAGAGCCTTTATTTAATGAATTTCGCTTTGATTTAGCGCCTAGGGAATGTACCGAGGAAAAACGCAGGTGGGACATAGCAATGCTTCCTGAAGAAGTAGAGGCTTCGCATACTGAGAAAATCTTATGGTCTAAAGGACTTACAAAGCAAGATTATTTAATTTATTTACGTAGAATGGCTCCGTATATGCTTCCTTATTTTCAAAAGAAAAAAGTAACAGTCATTCGTTATCCCGATGGAATAAAGCAACAATCTTTCTTTCAAAAACATCGCCCCGATTATGCGCCAGATTTCGTTGGTGGATGGAAAGAAGAGGACGGAGAGGTATCGTTACGAGCCGATCAGGTTTCTTCCTTAACATGGTTAGGGAATCAAGGTGCTCTTGAGTTTCACTTACCCTTTCAAAAGGCCTTAGCCAAGCATCCAGATGAAATCATATTTGATCTAGATCCACCCAATCGCTCTTCTTTTCACTTGTCTGTGGTGGCAGCTCAACTACTAAAGCATTTACTCGACAAATTAGAAGTGCGTAGTTTTGTAAAAACATCTGGTAATAAAGGGCTGCAGATTCACATCCCTATAGAAGAAGGAAGCTTGAGCTATGAGGAAACAAGAAAGTTTATCGAATCATTAGCCAAGCTTATAGTAAAAGAAAAACCTGACATTTTTACAACAGAACGATTAAAGAAAAAGCGGGGAGACCGACTATATGTAGATTATGTACAGCATGCGGAAGGAAAAACAATCATCGCTCCCTATTCAGCTCGTGCTACGGAGGAAGCAAGTGTAGCAACCCCACTATTTTGGAGTGAACTCAAGGAGAGCTTAGATCCTACAGCATTCACGATCGAAAATGTCGCAGAGCGAGTCCAGGAATTTGGTTGTCCTTTTCAAGATTATGATCAATTTCGACAGCTTCAACCGATTGAAATAATGAAAGAGTTATAAAAAACCGACCTTTTGATGAAGTATTAAATGGGGGTGTTGATGGCTAGAATATCTAGTCGCTTCCCGAAAATGAATTGGAAAATATTCTCGTCACCCCCTCTTTTCTGCTGAAGCAGAGTTATGGCTATAGAATATTTCTCCTTATTTCTTTTTTTATCATGCCTTATCCAACTAAAAAGCAGTCCAATAGAATGGACTGCTAGAATCTATGTTATTTAATGTTTTGTATTTCTTAAAACATACCCAATTAAATGAATATCATGCCTTATCTATTTTCAAGATCGACTTTCTTGTTGATCTCTTAGCTTAAATTTTTGTAATTTCCCACTTGCATTCCTTGGTAACTCTTCAACAAATTCATAGCGCCTTGGCCGTTTATAGCGTGCCAATCGATTGCTTGACGTGCAAAACTCGTCTAGTTCATCTTCTGTTAATTTACCTTTACTTACAATGTAAGCAACAACTCGTTCGCCCCACATTTCATCAGGTTCTCCGATAACCGCTGCATCAATAATTAAGGGGTGATCAAATAAAACATCCTCTACTTCTCGTGAATATATATTTTCTCCACCAGAGATAATCATATCTTTCACCCGATCACTAACCCAAAGATAATTTTCATCATCGAAATACCCTATATCACCCGAGTGATACCATTCTTTATACATGACTTCTTCAGTAGCTTCCGGTCGTCTATAATACCCCTTCATTGTGCTAGGGCCCCGTACAACGATTTCTCCTAATTCACCGGAGTCACAAATGTTATCAGGGTCAGCAGGCCCATCTTCACGTGTCCTCACCACCCGAACATCATGATTAATTAGGGCTCGTCCTGCTGATCCTGCTTTAGATATTTGTTCATCTTCTAACAGAACGGTAATGGCCGGACCCATCTCGGTCATTCCGTAGGCCTGAATCAATTGAACACCTATAGCATCATGTAAACGAGTTGTTAAAGCCGGGGCCATGGGGGCTCCACCATATAGTCCTTGCCTTAGTGTCGCGAAATCCTCTTGACTATATTCTTCTTGCAAAACCATATTCCACATCGTCGGAGCAGCAAATAAAGTAGAGATTTGTTCTTCACGAATGGTTTGAATCATAGCTGATGCATCAAAATGGTGGAGTACAACATTAGAAGCACCTATCATCACTCTTGGGAAGAATGTACAGTGAAGTTCGGCACAGTGGAACATCGGAGCAACGGTTAACCCTCGATCGTGTTGAGTAAGTCTTAAGGTTGCCGTTAAAACAAGTGCTTGGTCCACCATGTCCCGATGGGAATGCAACACGCCCTTTGGAGCACCAGTGGTCCCTGAAGTATACATGATCGCATAGATATCGTCTTCATCCACTAGACAGTCAGGTTTCGATGTTTGTGAGTGATTAATCGCGTCATAGTAATTTTTCGCATAAGATAATTCATCTTCGTCAATGGACCAATAGGTGATTTGAGGTAATGAGACCGCGACGCCTTCAACGGATGCAGCCGTAGCTTTTTCAAATAGAACAATTTTAGGATCAGCATCTTTAATAATGTAGTCTATCTCTTGAGCCGTGAGTCGAAAGTTAATAGGGTTAAAAACAGCTCCAATTTTCATACAGGCAAACAACGTTGTAGCAAATTCTGCCGTGTTGAAAAGCACAGTAGACACTCGGTCTCCTTTATCTACTCCCTCCGCTAGTAAAGCATTGGCTAGTTTATTCACTTCAAGGTCCCACTGCTGATAGGTCCACCTTGTTCCTAATCGTAAATCAACAAGTCCTTCCTTGTTAGGATACTTGGCTACAGTTTGTTCAAACATACTCGTTAACGTTGGCCCCATTACTCATGCACTCCTTTTTATTTTTTATATGTTCTCTTACTTTGGTTGCAATCTTATCGCACCGTCGAGTCGAATCACCTCCCCGTTCAGCATGGAATTTTCTAAAATGTTTAGAGCGAGTTTTCCATATTCTTTTGGCTGACCTAAGCGATTTGGAAACGGGGTCTTTTTACCAAGAGCATCCTTTGCAGACTCTGGAAGTAAGTCGAACATCGGTGTTTCAAATAATCCAGGAGCAATGGTCATCACTCGAATTCCATAACGTGCTAGTTCTCGCGATATAGGTAATGTCATAGAGACAACTCCACCTTTTGATGCGCTATATGCCGCTTGACCAATTTGCCCTTCGAAAGCTGCAATTGATGCAGTATTTATAATCACACCTCGCTCACCTTCACTATTTGCCTCATGATCTTTCATTCGTTCGGAAACGAGACGAATCATATTAAATGTTCCAATTAGGTTTACTTCTACTACCTTTTGGAACGACCCTAAATCATGTGTTGTTTCTTTTCCTAACACCTTTTCTGCAATCACGATTCCTGCGCAATTAATTAATCCATTTATATACCCAAAATGACGGACTGACCCTTCTAACATTTGTGTAATTTGCTGTTCTGACGTGACATCCACTTGGTAAAATAAAACAGAACCTTTTAGTTCAGCTGCTAACTTTTGTCCTTTTTCAGCATTTTGATCAGCGATTATTACTTTACCACCGTTTTCTACAATGGTTCTTACAGTTGCTTCACCTAATCCAGATGCTCCTCCCATAACCACAGCCACAACGTCTTTGACTTCCATTACTATCCCTCCAGTCGTTCAATAATGGTGGCATTTGCCATTCCCATCCCTTCACAAACTGCCTGTAATCCATACCGTCCTCTTGTTCTTTCTAATTCATGGACTAAGGTAGTTAACAATTTTGTACCCGTAGCTCCTAGAGGATGTCCCAATGCTATTGCTCCCCCGTTAACGTTGAGTTTACTAGCATCAACTCCTGTTTCTTTTAACCAGAACAACGGAACAGAGGCGAACGCTTCATTAACTTCAAATAAGTCAATGTCTTCAATGCTTAGTCCGGATTTTTTTAAAACTTTTCGGGTTGCAGGTACTGGACCGGTCAACATGAACGTGGGATCAGAGCCAACGACGGAACGGCCGATAATTCTAAAACGAGGCTTTAAACCAAGCGACTCTGCTTTTTCACGTGACATCAGTAATACAGCTGAAGCCCCATCACTTATTTGGCTAGAATTTCCTGCAGTAATTACACCATCTTCTTCAAATACAGGAGTTAGTCCTGCTAATGTATCAACCGTAGTTCCGGGTCTTGGCCCTTGGTCTTTTTGCATCATAAGAGGCATCCCTTGTTTATCCTTAGTCTCTACAGACATAATTTCCGTGTCAAAATGCTCATTTTTAATGGCTTGGAGGGCTTTCTCGTGACTTCGAGAGGCGTATTCATCCAGTTCATTTCTGCTTAAATTCCAGTGTTCTGCAATCCGTTCTGCAGAAAATCCTTGATTTATGATTTCATAGCGGTCCGTCAACTTTTCACTGTAGTTGATACCTTTCATATTTGAAAACATCGGCACACGAGACATACTCTCTACACCAGCAGCAATAACCACGTCCATATCGCCACTTGCAATGGCCTGGGAGGCAAAATGAACAGCTTGCTGACTTGATCCACATTGCCGATCTATGGTCACGCCCGGAACTTCCTTAGGGAACCCTGCAATAAGTGAAGCCACCCGTGCTACATCACCAGCTTGCTCTCCTACTTGTGAAACGCATCCTGCTATAACATCATCCACAGCTTGAGGATCAAGGGAAACACGATCAACAACTTCCCTAAGTACTTTAGCTAGTAACTCATCAGGTCTTATCCCGCTAAGGAGACCATTTCTCTTTCCTACAGGAGTACGAACGGCTTCTATGATGACAACTTCTCTCATAATAAATCCCTCCAATTGAGCCTTTTAAACCAGCCCCATTTTTTTAGCTATAATCGATTTCATAATCTCATTTGACCCAGCATAGATTGCCGTAACAGGGGCATCTCGAAACCGTCTTGCAATCTCATATTCTTCCATATATCCATAACCGCCATGTAAGTGCATACAAGTTGCTGCTACTTTTTTGACAAGATCCGTAATCCACCACTTCGCCATCGAAACTTCTTTTACAACATCCTCACCCTTCATATGAGCTTCAATTGTACGGTCCAAGTAGGATCTGCCTATCTCCACTTCAGTTTGAAGTTCTGCTAACTTAAATTGTGTGTTTTGAAATGAAGCAATGGATTGTCCAAACGCCTTCCGTTCTTTGACATAATCTATGGTTAATTCAAGCATACGTTCACTTGAAGCAATTCCACCTATCGCAACAATTAATCGCTCTTGTTGGAGCTGGTCCATAAGGTAATAAAATCCCTTACCTTCTCCCCCGAGTAAATTCGCTTTTGGTACTTTCGCATCCTCAAAAATCAATTCAGCTGTATCCTGACTATGCAAACCAACTTTATTTAATTTATTTCCCCTTGCGAATCCCACTGTACCTCTTTCCACAACAATAAGACTGATCCCACGATGAGCTGGGTTTGCTTTCAGGTCAGTCTTACAAACAACGACAATTAGATCTGCTTGAATCCCATTTGTGATGAAAGTCTTTTCACCATTGATAATAAAATGATCATCTTTTAACAGAGCACTTGACTGAATAGCTGACAAGTCTGACCCTGCTCCAGGTTCAGTCATTGCGATAGCCGTAATTAGTTCCCCGCTTGCACATTTTGCCAGCCATTTATCTTTTTGTTCATTAGTACCATAATGATACAGATAAGGAACTACGATATCGTTATGAAGGCCAACCCCTATTAACCCTGTACCAACCTTTTCTAATTCTTCATTTATAATTACTGAATATCCGAAGTCAGCACCAAAGCCCCCGTACTTTTCATCTAGCCATGGGCAAAGAAACCCTTGTTCTCCAAGTTTTTCCCAAAAAGATCGAGGGATCATCCCATTTGCTTCCCAATCTTTAAAGTGTGGGTACGCCTCTTTAGCTAAAAACTTTTTTTCCGAAGTACGTAGAATGTCATGTTCTTCTTTTATATATTCTGCTTTCATTGAGTACCCCCTTTTTGGAATGATCAGATTTAATAATTCAAAAAATACCTTCCTTAATGATATTCGTTTCTTATGACTGAATTCCTGCTGTTATCAGTAAGCGTTTTCATTTTTAACAAAAAAAAGCGATCCTTTTTAAAAAGGTACCGCTTTTTTTTATATAGGAGGAGACTTTAGGTAGGGTGTTATTACTTTATGAATCTTCCAGATCACTTATGCCAAAGCTGATTATAAAATACTTTCGATAGCTTTAGCTACTCCATCTTCATCATTTGTAGTTGTAACCCAAGTAGCTGCTTCCTTAAGATCTGCTTGAGCATTTCCCATAGCAACTCCAATACCCGCTTCTCTTATCATAGCCATATCATTTAAACTATCACCAACAGCAAGCACATTGTCCATTTCTATATTCAGGCGTTCACACACTTTTAGAAGAGCTGCGGCCTTGTTGACACCAGAGGGGTTCACTTCAATATTTGTAGGGCTTGAATTTGAGATTTCTAATGCATCATTATTTAAAAGTTCATCTAGTACTACCTGTCTTATTTCATCATCTTCAATATCAAAGCCAAACTTCAGCCAATCATATTCTTTAACCTCTTGTTCAAAATTCTGAGAGCTATTGAACTGACCTTGAACAGTAGTAGACCAATAGTGGACCTTATGTTGTTGTCTAAGTTCCCAAAGCCGTTCAACAAGTTGGTAATCTAGAACCGTTTGGTCAATAAGTTCGAACTTATTGTTGTAGATTTCTCCCCCATTTATTGTGACTATATAAGATGAATCTCCTAATGACTCCGCTATTTCTTGGCAACGATCAAGGGAACGTCCGGTGCTTAGAACTACATGGTATCCTTTTTCCTTAGCGTTCTTTATCGCATTTAGGTTCGCCTCAGACACCGTTTCCTTAGAGTTTAGTAAAGTTCCGTCCAAATCTAATGCTATCAGTTTAATTTGTTTTTGCATGGATGTGTGTCACGTCCTCTCTTTTGCTCCCCTTATTCTAATACAAATGAGGGAAATGATACAGGTATACTGTAGAACTTTTTCGATAAATAAAAGATAGAAGCCTACAGACAACTTAAAATCTATAATTCTACTCCACAGGAATAAAGGTTGTCGGTTCATGCAACTACATTACATCACCTTCATCAGCACCTAAAATATACAAACACCCTATCACAACCAAATAATTCCATCAGTTATAATTGAATGGTTAATCCTATTGAATATCCAATAAAAAGAAGATGTATACCCTTAGCGTTTCCTCACATTTTGCTCAAACTACCCCACTTTTAATAAAAATTAAAAGCTTAAATATGATTAACAAAATACTTAACGGGGTATATTAAAAATGAAACCATACCATAAGGAGGATCTACATGTTTGATTATACTGTCTCTACAAAAAAAGGAATAGATGAAGCTGTTAATAGCCTAGAAGCATCTTTAAAGGAAGAACAATTCGGAGTACTTTGGACTTTTGATATTAAAGATAAACTCCAGGAAAAAGGTCTTGATTTCGAAAATGAATATAAGGTATTAGAGGTGTGTAACCCTAAAGAAGCGCAACGAGTCCTGAGTGAGAACAAAATGGCCGGTTATTTCTTGCCTTGTAAAATGGTTGTTTATGATGACGAAGGAACGACAAAGATCGGAATGCCTAAGCCAACATCACTAATAAGCATGGTTAATGATGAAAATATTGAAGCACTAGCTAAAGATATCGAGGATCGCCTTATAATATGTATTGACCGAAGTGCATGAGAACTGTATTAAAAAAGACAACCATCTAACGGTAAGTAGTCCAGTTTGGGAGCATAAATATACTATCCCCTAAATTGGACTACTTTTTCATATGAATTCACAAATGAAATTGTAGTAACGCCAAGCGCATTAAATCTCTAGCCTTGCCAACACACGTTAATAGTACTGGGTCTATTAATGGCAGAGTTGGATCAATCTAATGTACTGGCAAGACCGTCTGCGGAAAAATAATCGTAAGAGACCCCACAGCGTATCCGAGAGACTCGAGGGTTCTCGTCACCGGGAAAGAGAGCTAATTCCTCCCTATTAACCCTTTATTGAATCAGAACGAGCATTTTCCAATAAGGAATTTGCTCTTTTTTTGTAGAAGGATTCACACTGTATTTCACAAGTTAACTTTAATCATCATTCAACGATTATTTCTACGGTTTGTCACTTTTCACTTTAATGGTCTATAGGAGGAATGTTCTCACTAGAACGATCTTTTAAGGAAAAAATAAAAGTTCCGCTTGGTGTAAGTGCTCCGTAAAATACTTGTTTAACGTCTGTAACTTGAACTTGACTATTCACCAATTGCTGACGAATCCAATCTTCATCCTTGTTCATTTTTTCCAACAACTCATATTGAATTTCCCCATCTAAAATAACAGGGATATCATATTCTCCTTTTGATACTTGTACACCCATATCAGACTTCGTTGCCCATTCTTTTTCTGACTTTAACTTAACAGATAATTGACCATTAGCTTCTACAATGGCAATTTCGACATCCTTCACCGTGAAAACACTCTTCTCTCTTAACATTTGAACGATATTATCAATGGCGTAATGAACTTTTTTCATATTCTCATAAAGAAATTCTCCATTATATATGACTACCGTTGGTTCAAATGTAAGTAACTTTCCCACTTTTCGACTTTTTAATTTCATAAAAATAATAAATTGATGGAGTAAAGCAAGGGTAACCATAGCAACTGCCGTATGAATGTGTTCTATATTAGGATCTGCAATATCAGCACCTACTACAGCACCTAATACTAGTATGACTAGGAAATCAAATACTGGCAGTTCACCAACCGAACGTTTCCCCATATAAAGCCCGATGACAAGCATGAAAGGTAAGATCGTCACAATTCTTCCAATCACTTTAAGTGAATCCATTAATATATCCATGCAAAAACCACCTCGTTTCTATCCTATCCAAATTATTTATTTTTAACGGTTGACATTATACCTACAGGGGTATATTATTAGTCATGTACTATTCAAATTAACGAAAAATAAACTTCCTTAAAGGAGGTAAACAATATGGAATATAACAACTCTGTTAAAAATAGAGTGAAACGTATGGAAGGTCAGCTACGCGGTGTATTGAAGATGATGGATGAAGGCAAGGATTGCAAAGACGTTATCACCCAACTTTCAGCAACTCGAAGTGGACTGGATCGTACAATTGGTTTAGTGGTTAGCTCAAATCTAGTCGAATGTATCCAGGAAGCAAACGATGAAGTGACTAAAGAAGAGTCAATCAATGAAGCAGTGCAGTTATTAGTCAAAAGCAGATAAAACCAATCATCTATTGATTACGTGAGTCTTACAAAAAAATTTTAACATTCTATATACCCATAGGTGTATAAGTATATTAGGAGGATGAATATGTCAGAAACAAAGAAAACCAATATTATTTTATTCAGTGGAGATTACGATAAAGCGATGGCCGCTTATATCATAGCAAACGGCGCAGCCGCTTATGACCATGAAGTAACAATCTTCCACACTTTCTGGGGATTGAACGCACTTCGTAAAGATGGCCATATCGCCGTCAGGAAAAGCTTTACGGAAAAAATGTTTGGCAAAATGATGCCTAGAGGCGCAGATAAAATGGGCCTTTCAAAAATGAACTACGCTGGATTTGGCCCAAAAATGATTAAAAATGTTATGAAAAAGCATAATGCGATGCCATTACCAGATTTAATCGATATGGCACAAGAGCAGGATGTGAACCTAGTAGCTTGTACAATGACAATGGACTTACTTGGTTTACAAAAAGAAGAGTTACTAGACGAAATTGAGTATGCAGGTGTTGCCGCTTATTTAGGAGATGCTGAAGACGGTAACGTTAATCTATTCATTTAATTAGGAGGTGTAAAGAAATGAAAACAACAACAGCAAAAGAAGTAGAAAAGCAATACCAATCCTTAAACATCATTGATGTTCGTGAAGTCGAAGAAGTAACTACAGGGAAAATCCCCGGCGCGGTTCATATCCCACTCGGCTTACTTGAATTTCGCATGAATGAACTTAACAAATCAAAAGAATATGTTATGGTTTGCCGTTCTGGAGGACGTAGCGGCCAAGCTACTCAATTTCTTGAGGGGCAAGGATACAACGTTACGAACATGGACGGTGGCATGATGAATTATGAAGGAAAAACGGAATAAACTTCCGATAATCTAAAGGAGGATTTTTAGATGGATATTAAAACACATCAAACGTTAGACGCTAAGGGTCTTGCTTGCCCAATGCCCATTGTAAAAACTAAAAAAGTAATGAAAGACTTGGAAGCAGGACAAGTTATTGAAGTTCAAGCAACCGATAAAGGTTCCACTGCAGATATGAAAGCATGGGCTGAAAAAACGGGTCATCAGTATCTTGGAACCATGGAAAAAAGCGATGTATTAAGCCATTACATTCGAAAATCTAGTGACGAAGATTCTCAGGAAAAACAACACCCACACGTAGTAGATAATGAAATGATCCAATCGCTAGATGATGATTCCATTATTTTAGATGTTCGTGAAGCTGCAGAGTATGCTTTTGGCCATATCCCGAATGCAACATCTGTTCCACTAGATGAATTGGATGACCGCATGGGCGAGTTCGATGATACGAAGAATATTTATGTTGTTTGTCGTACAGGAAATCGTAGTGACATGGCAGCCCTAAAATTAGCAGCTCGTGGCTTTGAACATGTCTACAATGTTGTACCAGGTATGAGCGACTGGTCAGGTGAAACTTCAAAATTAGATTAAATTTTTTTACTACAAATTATACCTTAGGGGGTAATAAAAATGGCGATAACTGCAATGACAGCAAAAGAAGTCACTAAAAAAGTCTTCAACAAAGAAAACTTATTTATTTTAGATGTTCGTAACGAGGATGCATTCGAAGATTGGAAGATTGAAGGAGAAAATTTTTCTTACCTTAACATTCCTTATTTTGATCTTCTTGATGGTGTAGAGGACATCCTTGATCAACTACCATCCGACCAAGAAGTATTAGTCGTGTGTGCCAAAGAAGGGTCGTCTGTTATGGTTGCAGACATGCTTTCGGAAGAGGGACGTGACGTTTCTTATCTAGAAGGAGGTATGAAAGCCTGGAGTGAACATTTGGAACCTGTTAAAGTTGGCGATTTAAATGACGGTGGTGAACTGTATCAATTTGTTCGAATTGGCAAAGGATGTCTATCTTACATGGTAGTATCCAATGGAGAAGCAGCAATTGTAGATGCTTCTCGTATGACAGATGCCTATCATAATTTCGCCAGGGAAAAAGGTGTAAAGATCACTCATTCATTGGATACGCACTTGCACGCAGACCACATTTCAGGTGGGCGTACACTATCAGAACAAACCGGAGCCACTTATTGGTTACCACCTAAGGATGCCACAGAAGTAACATTTAAATATGCACCGTTAAAAGACAATGAAGTAGTTAAAGTAGGCGATACTAGCATTACAATTCACGCCTTGTACTCACCTGGACATACAATTGGGTCCACATCATTTGTAATTGATAGTAGCTACCTTCTCTCAGGAGATATCCTATTCATTGATTCTATAGGACGCCCAGACTTATCAGGGCAAGCAGATGATTGGGTCAAAGACTTACGCGAAACTTTATATTCTCGCTATAAAGAACTTTCCCATCAGTTACTCGTACTTCCTGCACACTTCATGATCATGGATGAATTAAATGAAGATGGTACTGTGGCCGAGAAACTCGGAACGTTATTTGATAAAAACCACGGGTTAAACATTGAAGATGAAGCAGAGTTCAGAAAAATGGTAACAGAAAACTTGCCACCACAGCCTAATGCGTATCAAGAAATTCGAGAAACAAACATGGGCAAAATTAGTCCTGAAGAAGAATACCAACGCGAAATGGAGATTGGTCCAAACCGTTGTGCTATTAGATAAGTTAAACTTTCTTGCAAAAAAGCAATTATAATATTAAATGGAGGTATTTAAGATGAATTCAACAAAAGTATTAGATGCAAAAGGTATGGCATGTCCTATGCCGATCGTTAAAACAAAGAAAGCTATGAAAGAATTAGAGACAGGTGACGTTCTTGAAATTCATGCAACAGATAAAGGAGCCAAAGGTGACCTTACTGCATGGGCTAAATCTGGCGGACATGAATTTTTAAAAAATGAAGAAGAAAACGATGTTCTTAAGTTTTGGATCCAAAAAGGGTAAGTAATGCTAAAAGGGAACCTGGCAGGGTTCCCTTTTTTAAAGGAGGTTGATCGGCAATTATGGAAATTGGTTTAATTATTACTATATTCTTAATCGGCTTTGTAGGTTCCTATGTGTCTGGCATGTTAGGCATTGGTGGATCAATTATTAAATATCCAATGCTCTTATATATTCCTTCATTAGTTGGTTTCACAGCATTTACAGCTCACGAAGTATCTGGAATTAGTGCTGTACAGGTTTTTTTCGCAACAATTGGAGGCGTGTGGGCCTACCGTAAAGGCGGTTATCTTAATAAAAAATTAATTAGTTACATGGGTGTTAGTATCTTGGTTGGTAGTTTTATTGGTGGCTATGGGTCCCGCTTTATGCCTGAAGATGGTATAAATATTGTTTATGGAATATTAGCTTTAACAGCTGCTGTCATGATGGTTGTACCAAAGAAGGGAATAGATGATATACCTTTTGATCAGGTAAGGTTTAATAAGTGGTTGGCAGCCACTCTTGCTCTTATTGTAGGTATAGGTGCGGGGATAGTAGGAGCAGCCGGTGCATTTCTGTTAGTTCCTATCATGCTAGTCGTTTTAAAAATTCCTACGAGGATGACAATTGCCTCTTCATTAGCAATTACTTTAATATCTTCAATAGGTGCTACGATTGGTAAGGTTTCTACTGGTCAAGTTGATTATGCAGCAGCTTCCATTATGATCGTTGCTAGCCTAATCGCTGCCCCCTTAGGAGCAAAGGTTGGTAAATCCATGAATACAAAAGTATTACAAACTATATTAGCTGTTCTCATTATTGGAACAACAATCAAGATTTGGTTAGACATTATTTAAAAAGCCTTCACCCCATGGGGTGAAGGCTTTTTCATTATTCTTGCTCTGATGTGTCATCTTTCTCTTCCTCAATCATCTCTGTTTCATCAAGATAGCGAAGAAGGTCACCATAAATGATGGAATCAGATATTGCTAATTCTTCTTCTGCCGTTTCAAACCCAGGTTTGCAAGCTTCCTCTTCTATCTCTTCACCTGTTTCACGGTCATAACACATTCCTTTGACACCTACATATTCCTCATTTGCAAAGTCACCGTCCCGCGTAATCATCATTTGACGACGGTCTTCACTGAATAAGTCATGTCCAAACTGTACTGGATTATCATCCTCAACACCTAATAAGTTCATAATTGTAGGACGCAAATCAATCTGTCCACCAACTGTATCATTCTTTTGAGGTTCAATCCCTTCACCAATCATCAATAACGGTACACGCTGAAGTTGGAATTGTTCATATTCATTAATATCTTTGTCTAAATATTGACCCATAGCTTCCTGATGATTTTCAGAGATTCCAAAGTGATCTCCATAGATTACTAGGATTGTATCATCGTATAGGTCAGACTTTTTAAATTCTTCAACAAACTGTTTTAACGCTTCATCCTGATAACGAATGGTCTGGAAAAAGCGGTTTAACGTTCCACTAGAAGTTTCACCTTCCTCGATATATTTCTTATCCTCTGGCAGTGTAAACGGGTGATGGTTCGTTAGGGTAATCATCTTGTTATAAAATGGTTGTTCAAGATTTTCCATCTTATCTAAGGAATCCATAAAGAAATACTCGTCAAGATAGCCCCACCCATATGATTTTTCCTCTGTTACATCATAGTCTTCTTTTGAATAAAACTCATCATATCCAAGAGAATCATACATCACATTACGGTTCCAGAAGGTTTTATCATTAGCATGCATATTTGTAGATGTGTATCCATGTTCACCTAACACTTCTGGCGTAGCTTCATATTCATTACCCGAATGCGTAAAGAAAGCAGCACCTCGGTTTAAACCGTACATTGAATTATCAAGCATAAATTCTGAATCTGAAGTACGTCCCTGTTTTACTTGATGGTAGAAGTTACTAAAGTAAGCCCCTTCTTCTTTTAGATCATTGAAGTAAGGCGTTAATTCCTTCCCATTTAACTTGTTATCAACAACAAATGTTTGGGTACTTTCAAGTGATAGAGCAATAACGTTTTTACCTTCTGCAACGCCTGTCATCTCACTATTCGGCTCTGATTTTTTTTCATTTAAATAGTTTAAGGCCGGTACTAATTCATTACTATCTGCAAAAGTTTTCTTCATTTCTGTCTGACCTTGAAGGACAATGTCGTACACGTGGAAATTAATGACTCCGATATATTTAACTAACATATTGCGATCAAATGCACGTTCAAGAAGATCGGTACGTTCTGTCTCCGCCCATGCTAAATTCACAAGAAACAACGGAATGGCAACTATAGCAAGTACAAGACCTTCTCGACGTTTCGGCATGAACCTTTGAAAGCGTGCAGGTTTTAAATAAAATAATAGAAAGACTGCCGCCAAAACGTCAACAAATAGAAAAATATCTGTTACAGATAAAATATTTGTTATACTGCCACCTAATCCCGCTAGATTTGCCACCTGCCCAAGCATAGGAATCGTAACAAAATCACTATACTCACGATAGAATAGGACATTAACATACAGGACAACTGAGCCTATAATATATGTCACTAATAAACCTCTCCGCCCAGCTAGTAAGATTCCTATCCCAAATAGAAGAAGAATACTACTTAAGGGGTTAAAGGCTAGAATTGCAGCTTCATTAGCATTTTCTACACCAAGTGTGAAGATGCTCCCTTGGATGATATACATCTTGATCCAAAAGATTGCAATGACTGCCGCATATATAAACCATTTACTTCGATTGTCTTTATTAAATAATTTATCAATTTTAAACATAGTATAACCTCCGTTAATTCTGCACTTTTCTATTCTACCTTATATCCCCTCTTTTTTGAACTTAAAACTGGCTTATTTTATTAAATTGAAATATTTGTAATCTATTATTCAAATCTTTGACACATAATAAATGGATAAATATACCCTTCACAGATAAAATTACCTATTAAACTATAAAGCCTTGAAAACACCTGTATCTTACAAATTGTTTACCCTATTTATACTAAAATTATTCCCGTCTATTAAAGGATAAAAATTCCACTGAAGACTATTATAGGTAAATGCACTCATTTTATCGACTATTTTCTGTAATATTGATAATAAACCAGAAAATGAACACCAAAAATTGATACTGAACACGATAGTTTCAACCTCTGCTCCACTTTTTATGGAGATCGATATTTTGTTAATATATAACTTGCCAATTTTAAAGAAGTGAATTATCAGATCCCCAAACTATTAGATTAGAACATGAAAACATCATAAAAGAAACCTATTTCTATATGTAAGATACATAGGTTAGATTTTCCTTTATATGTAAAACGAAAAAATTGAATTCCAGGTAACTTTATAATTACTTAAATTTTTATCTCTAATTTTCATATCGCAATCAACTTTTTTATGTTAACTTATTTTATAATTAGTTAACATAAAGGAGATGAGTTAATTGAACAACGAAAGTAAAAGGTTAAGAATCATAGTAAATTGCGCCATTTTTGCTGCAATTACAGCTATTCTTGCTCAAATTGAAATCCCCCTCCCTTTAGTACCAATCAGTGGACAAACACTGGCCGTAGGATTGACAGCCACTATTTTAGGAAGTCGCCAAGGTGCTATTGCCATGATAGGTTATGCGGCTATTGGAGCAATAGGTCTCCCCGTATTTGCTGGTTTTAGCGGTGGCGTACAAGTTCTTGTGGGGCCTACTGGCGGATATATTGTTGGCTTTGTAGCAGCCGCCTATTTTACGGGGTTCATTCTAGAAAAAACAAAATTTTCCATACCTTGGGCTTTAGTAGCTAATACAGTCGGAATGATCATTACATTATTATTCGGAACTGTTCAACTAAAGTATGTAATGGATCTAACCTGGACACAGGCTATGGCCGGAGGAGTATACCCGTTTCTCATTGTGGGATTGATTAAGGCATTTCTATCTAGTTGGATTGGAATTATTGTGAGAGAGCGTTTAATACATGCTCATCTACTTAAAAATAACCACAAAGACGCAGCTTAGTTCAGTGCCATCTTTATTAAAGGGTGGCTTATTTTACTTTACTGCCTATTTAGAATATTCATCCGTCTCATTTATTATAATAGGTAAAAAGCATGAAAAATCTTTAAATAATCAAAGGCAACTAGGTTAGCGTGAAAGTAATATGCGCTATGCTCATGGGTTTTCACTAATTCAGCAAATAAAATGGGTAGAAAAGAAAAATGAAAAAATATGCTTACTGCTTATTACCTGGGAAATTTTTATTTAGACAAAATGTTAATGCAGCAATAATTAGCGGCATTGTAAAGCTTATGAACAGGTGAATGTTGTTCACCCTCGTTTGCTACTACTATATGTAACCCCTAAAGGAAAACAAGATTATAAAGTAGTCCCATGTATAAATTAAATCAACGCTAGGAACAGATCTGGTTCTGTCTTTAGAATCACAGAAAGGGACTCTGGGGTACAATTCGCTTTCCTCGGACGAAGAAGTCTCATCATTCCCCTGAACCCCTTGCCGTCGTTGAGGTAAACGGAACCGCAACAATCTATCTGTATGGTTCACCCATCGGTAATCGTGCTAGAACCATCGAATAGGCTACCGTCGTAGTTCGATTAAAGCAACTTTAATATGGATAATGATTGATTATCTGTAGTGGTATTTGTTATCGACTTTTTGTGGTTCTTATACTATTTCATACGCACAGGCTACAATAATACAGGACACCCTCTCCCGTACTAGTCCAAAGCGAAAAACACACATCATAAGCGTTCCGTTGTTTAGCTTTCTCATCATAGCATTGATTGGATGGGAATCTGCGAGGCTCCTGCGGAAAACTGGCCGAAGAGACCCCTCAGTGAGAGACGAACGAGGAGACTCGCAGATTCGTCCGCGGAAAGCTAGCTAAGATTCCCAACTTCTGTTGATATCGATACTTCCACAATAAGGAACTTCCTTGTCTTATTACAAGTCAACAACATTGATGAAGTCATTAGTGGGTAACATATCTTTTCCCTGAGCCCTTTCCTTTGTTTTTTGTTTCCCATGAAAGAACCACGGATGCTTCTTAACTATCTATAAACCTTGATAAATCAACAAAAAAAGCAGGCCAATCTATATCAGAGTTGGACTGCTAGAAATTTCAAAACCAAACACTTCATAAAAGTTCCTAGAATGTTGTTAGTTAATCTTCTGTTTTTAACTCTATAATAATCGTACTAACTACTGTTATTATAACAATACTCGATAATGTTACAGCAAATGCAAAAGACATGAACTTGTTCCTCCCTTTACCAAGTTTTAAATCCTTGCGAACCATTTGGTGCGTTCTGAATCATTTCGGCTAAAGGGACTGTATAAGCAACTGCTATGAGAATCAATGCTATACCAATCCATAGTTTCCAATTTTCTAAGACTTTTGGTGTGTTCTCCGAATCGCTGGTTGCTATAGGAAAGACTACTTTAGAATGTTGATCTGATTTTGGTGCAAACCACCAGAGTTGCACGACAATAAACACTAGAATAGTTGCTGACAAAAACAAGATGGAACCTCCTATTGCCATCGTCACATGATTGCTCAACACTCCTTCAAACCAGCTTTCGGCAGCTTCATGATTATAGCCAGTGTAAGCCGTTCTTCTAGGAGCTCCAAGTAACCCTAACAAATGTTGAGCAGTGCTCATCAATAACATTCCTATCGACCACGTAACAATCTGAAGAAATGCCAACTTTTGTAGTGATTTTGTAAATTGCCGCCCTGTTAAATAGGGAACGAGCCAAAATGTCAGACCGAAAAACGTCATAGCTACAGGGGTACCTACAGTAATATGAAAGTGCCCTACAACCCACATTGTATTGTGAATAACTTCATTCATTTGAAAGCTCGCATTTATAATCCCACCAGCCCCTCCAGGAATAAAGAAAGCCATTGCTACAAAAATTGATGTAAAACGGACATCTCTCCAAGGAAGCTTTGTCACCCACCCAAATAAACCTTTTCCACCTAGTTCTCTCCCTCTTAGTTCAAAGGTAGCAAACATTGAAAAAGCAGTCATAAGTGACGGTACGATAACCATAAAAGTAAGTGCCGTTTGAAGGAACTTCCAAAAACTTGAGATCCCCGGCTCTGTTAACTGATGATGGAATCCAACAGGAATTGAAAACAATATAAACAAAATAAAGGACAAACGAGCTAATGAATCACTGAAAACTCGACCACCTATAATTTTCGGAACGATAACGTACCAAGCAATATAAGCAGGTAACAACCAAAAATAAACAAGTGGATGACCAAAATACCAAAACAAGGAACGACTTAGTTCAACGTTAATCCCATCTACCCATCCGAAAGCCCATGGGATGAACTGAAATAAGACGGTGGCAACTACACCTAGACAAGCAATTACCCAAAGGATAATCGTAGAAACTGTCATGAATGCAAAAAGCGGACTTAGAGACCCCTTATTCTTCTTCCGCCACGCTCGGTAGTGGGAAATTAACGCAAATCCTTGAATCCAAGTACCAACTACAAATAATGCCAAACCCACATAAAAGAGCCCATGAGCTTGGAGTGGAGCATAAAAAGTGTATAAGACAGATGCTCTGCCTGTAACAACCATAATAACAACTAATATCGTTCCTAATGCAGTAACCCAAAATCCTATCCAATTCCAACGCAAAACCTTTCGACTAAAATAGCCTAGCGTTCGACTCATTCCTGCCTGAAAGAATGCAAATATGAAAAAAGTTGTAAAAACCAAAGCCAAAAGAATACCGTGAGCTGTTAGCACTTGATAATAATCGAGCCACGGTGGCAAAGTCAATGCATCATTTCTAATAAAAACTTGGAGTAATCCACAAAGCGTACCGATTATAAAGGCAACATAAGCAAATCCTAAATTGTATAAAGCAACTTTTCGGTCTAAATTTGAAACTTGAAGAACATCCATTATTCGACCACCTCAATCTCTGTACTCATAAAATGATGGCCATTGCCACAGTATTCATTACATATAACTAAATAAGTTCCAGTCTCTTTAAATGTGTGAGTTTTATGATTTATTTGTCCAGGTACAGCCATCATATTCACATTTGTACCTACTATGGAGAAGCTATGAACTACATCCTCACTCGTTATTGTAAAAGTTACTTCCTCCCCTACAGGAACCGTAACTTTTCCAGGTTTATAACCAAAAGTCAACGCCACCATTACTACTTCATATGAACCATCTTCCTTTTGTTGGAGACCGGGTTCATTAAAAGGTTTCGTTTCATTTACCTTTTCCGAGTCGATAGTCATCTGACCTCCAGATGGTGTATGCCCTTGGTGAAAAGCACTCACACCAACTACAGATAAAAAGATTATAAGAGCAATAATACCGAAGGCTAACCATATTTTTTCAAATTTATGCAAATGCATGTAACAACCCTCCCTGTGTTAGGTTCTTCCAATATAGAGTAAATAGATGCTCATCCACATGACTATAATAATTACCCCAATAAATATCACACTGAATAGCGTTCCCTTCAGATTTTCTTCAGATTTAGTCTTCAATGATCCATCCCCCTTTTTATTTCTTATACTTTTATAATTGTAACGATGAAACTGTTTCATCGTTATCAGGGAATCCCCTCATCTTTTGCAGCAGATTCCCTGATTCTAAAATCCCCACAAAAAAGCCTGCAATTCTGCAGGCTTTTAGGGATTTACCCATGGTATCTTTTAGTAAGTTACTTATATGTATTTATTCTATTACTTTTCGTGGTATGGTATAATGCTTTTAGGAGTGATGGTTATGAATAAATCTATTTGTCCTCGATTTGAAAAGGCAATAGGTATCCTTAGTCAACGTTGGACTGGCCTTATCATTTATCAACTATTAGAAGGCAACCAACGCTTTAGAAGCATCGAATCATCGATTGGTATTAGTGGAAAAGTTCTCTCAGACCGCTTGAAGGATATGGAAAAAGAAGGGCTTGTTAATCGTGAGGTTTTTCCTGAGACTCCGGTTCGAATAGAATACTCCTTAACTGAAAAAGGACAATCTTTAAAACCTATTATAGATAATATAGAATCTTGGTCCCATGATTGGATTAACTTAACTCAAGACGATACCGGAATTTCGAAATAATCTACGGAGACCTTACTATTAATATAAGTAGTTCCGTTACCGCGGAGAAACATACGAAATAGCATACTAATTAGCAGGCCAAGTCGCATATGATTTGGTCTCTTATTTCCCTCTTATATATCAATGGTTATGGGATACTACACAACTATCATACAAAATCGCAACAAAAATAACATAATGACAAAACACAGACAACATAAAAACGACCTTAAAAAGACTCAGAGAAAATACTGAGCCTTTTTGCTTGTTAATTATAATGCGTATTTAATGTGAAAACCTATGATGATTCCCTTGTGATTTAATATGTTATTCCCAATTTTCGCTTCCAATACGGAACCAGTTACTATTAATGTAAGGTCTTTTTTTCTGTATTATATCGACATTTCCCGGGAAATATCGAGTTTTACATTATTTCACTTATAATTTTTGATTTAAATACCCATAATAGTTGCTATCTACTTAAAAAAGGATGAGAGATCTCATGAAACCTTACTTATGCCCCAATTGCAAAACAAATAGGTCAAGATTTAATAAGATTAAACAAGTATCTACTTCTGTAAAATTAGACCCAAGATCTGGTGAGGTTCTTTCGGAGTGCAGCTCTGATCAACTTGCAGTCTATCACATCGATTACAAAGGACCTGAATATAAGATTCAGTGTGGCTCATGTGGTTTAATAGAAAATGAACTTACTTTTCTAAGTTTTGCAGAACATAACCCACTTTCTTAGTCCATTAACACACCATTCCTGATCACGGGACAAATATTTGGAATTCGCACATGAAATTTTCATGTGTAAATTATGACGTTATTTATCCTAGTCATTCGTCTTCTAATCATAATGCGATTCCTATTCTAATTCAAATTTCGTATATAAAAGCCCCTGATATTATTGATAATATCAGGGGCTTTTATACTATTTATTCATACTTGATAGAAAGTCTCCAAGTAAATCATCATCATCTTCCTCCACTTCATTATCACTTACACTACTGCGGAGGTCACCTTGCAAACTATCTAAATTTAAGTCATCCAGGTCATTGTCGTTATGTTCTGACGAGGATTCATCAATTTCTTTTAATTGTGGGTCTTTTTGATCATCCGTTTTCTCTTCACTAGCAGCAATCTCTTCTTGGAGATAGAGTGCTTCATCGATGTCTACAGATTTACTGTTTAATGAGGCTAATAATGTCATCGCCCTTGTGGGATCACTCATCAATTGATAGATAATGCTTCCCATTAGAGCTTCTGAGTGTTCGTGCTTCATCCAGTTACGTTGTTCTTTGGTAAGCTGGCGGGGCAAAGGGATCGTAACCGTTTCTTTTTCCTTTGAAAGAGAGCGACTAACCCCATCCATTACGAACTCTGCAACTTTACTTGAAAAATTCCTTCGCTCCGTCTCTTTTAGTTCCGTCAACTGTTTTAGCAAATGATCTGGTGTGTCAGAGGGGACACGAAATGTAATGGACTGCCCCCTTTCCACACCTTTCTTATCATTACTCATTTAATCACCTTACTTCGATGATGCTTTCTCTTTCTTGTTGTCGTCCTTTTTCGCATTTACGGCTTCTGATTTACGTTGGAAATCAGAAATTAACTTATAGTAAGCATTGGCCATCATCCAAATACTTTCATTTTCGTCTTCAAAGAAGTCAATATTAAATCCATCTAACTTATTATTAAGTGTCTTAATATATTCTTTTAATACAGCTGAACCTCCGCCAACAAAATAGCAAATCTCTGATTGAGAATTCTTTTGCCATACATTTCTTAAGAAGCGATATTGCTTCTTGGCTAATTCTAAGAGAATGCGGTCTGTGGTATCATGAACGCTGGTTCGACTACCTTTTACCATAATGTGATGGCGGTCATTTTTCCTTGTGATAATGTCTACAACGTCACGACGACTATCCAATTGAACACCATGTTTAGTCATAATTTCATCACGAATTTGCTCTAATGACTCAGCCACTCCTAAGTTAAATCCTTGCGCCTTATCGTCATCAACATTACGATTCCTGATCACAGCGATATCTGTTGAAAGACCTCCAATATCTTGAATAAGGATTTGCTTGTCTACTAGTTCTTTATTGATAATATTTAAGTCGTTATCCATCACTAAGTTCACATATGCTGCAAACCCTTCAGGGTAAACCTTAACCTCATCAAATTTGATATTCACTTTCATCCCTTGATATTTAGGAGTTACTAGGAATTCCACTTGGTGGACTGATCCTAGGAGTTGGGAGCGATATCCAACATCTTTACCTTCTTTCACTTCACGAAGAGGAAGACCTGTTCCAAGGGTGTAGTTTGCTTCAATTACACTGTTTTTGTGTGATTGTGCATCTTTTCTCGATACTGAATCTAAAGCAATAGAGGCAAACAACATTATGAGAGTTTGATCTTCTTCAGATTTACTGCTTCCTGGATCTAATTCAGTTGAATTATCACTCTTAGCAGCAAGATTACCTACTCGATAAATCGCATTATTCTCTTGTAGTGCAGGAGAATGCACGCGAATATGTATATTATCAATAGGGTCTTTATCATCTAAGTCCTCAATCCCAATTACCGGACGGTCCTCCAAATCTCTCGCGAGTACATTAGGTATATATAATTCAGATTCTAACTTGCCGAAATTCGCTTTTACTGAATCGTTTCCTACATCAACAGCAGCAATTCTTGATTTTGTCATATAATTGCTCTCCTTTTAAAAATGGATTTTTTGCTAGATTTATCTAGCTATACTATTAAACATATTAGATTCCTGTTTAATAGTCAATGTGACTATTTACGTGTTCATTAATGTGTACAAATATGCGGTTTTAGTGTACATGTATACAAACACGCACACTTCCTTTAGTAACAACTTGTTTGCATTTTTGTATACAAGCGTACGTCTTTGTGTACAATTTAAATACTTTTTGTGTACATGTTTACTTTTTCGTTTACATTAAAATGACTCAATTAACAAGCGTGATTTAGTAGATAATGTAGTAGGAGTTTAAATAGAAGTGAAGAAAAAGTTTGAATATAAATAGTTTGAGAGTTAAATCGCGAGAGAATATTGAATGAATTTTAAACGAGATGAATTGGTAATTATATTAAATTTACTATCAAAGGGAAAATCATATTTCATAAAATTACCACAGGAAAAACGGACACTGTTAAGGTATCCAGTATACTGTTAACCATTTACCTGTTCTTTTAAATAAAATCTTTTGATCCTATTGAGATTGTGCTTTAAATTGCAGAACAAAATTATATCTTCAACTTACCTATTTTCCCATCCCCCAAAAATCACACTCTTATAATACACTTGTGTAAGAGGAATTAATTTGCACACTTCAAACCCGCCCATTCCTTTATTCTTCAGAAATTACTAGAGAAAGCTATTAAATATGTGAGGGGGTGCGTTAGATTATATAGTAAGTATGTTCTACTGACCTCAATTTGTATTCTTTTACGTATACATGCGTGCATTATCGTATACATGGCTGCAAGTCAACGTGTGTTCGCATTTGTATACATGCATACGTAATTGCGTACAAATTAAATACATATTGCATACATGTAAACATTTTTGCATACATGAATAGTCACTATATTATAATGAGTGTGATGATAGATTTATAATAAAATGACGCACGTAGACCGCTTCTGAGAAGAGTTCAAGCATCTATTGGTACATTGATACTCAAATGAATTAAAATCCGTGAGAAACTATGAGAAGCACGTTTACGAGTAAGTAGTTCCGTCTCGGTGGATAAACTTACGAAATAGCATATGATTGGGGCTCTTATTTTCACCTTATATATAAATGGTTATGGGATAATAACACTTGAATTATCAGACAAAATCGAAACCCAAATAACATAATGACAATAGCTGTTGTCAACGTGCTAATTACTCTGTTGATTTTTATAGACCAAGTAGATAATTATCATTTTATGTTGAATTAATTGTAGAGTATGTGAAGGATTGTTCTTAACAGAGCAGTATTGTTGAAGACTCGATTACGAGATGATTGTGTGGAGAAAGGGGCGGTGGGGAAGGAGTCGCTTTCCGTGGGCGTGCGCTGAGCCTCCTCAGGCTGGCGCCTTCCGGGGTCTCATCTAACCCGCGTATCCCACAAGAGTCTCCCCCCTTGCCCTATGTTTCTATCGAAATCGTGCCGTACGACCTTCCCTGTTAAAGTATGAGATATCTATTATAACGCCAATTGAACCCTGCTGATACAGACCAGTGAATATTACCATAACACTAGATCTATTGAATCACTCAGATAAGTTATTAGATTACCTGTTTAGATGAAGTGCGCCTGTTAAGGGGCCTTGACAATAAGACTCTGTAGTAATAATTTCAGGACATAAACGGCAACTAGGAACTTACTTGGCGTGTTATTTCAGTTTGCAACTGCACACTTGTTCCATATGGTGTAGCGAACACAGAAGACGACTTATGGCAGTAGGGCCCGTTCATTAAAAGCAAAGGATGGGTGGCTAGGAAGCGGGGAGATTCCCAAGCCCCCATTGATGTGTGAGAAACGAATCCCTTTCCCAGAAGGACTATCTTCCACTATCCGTGTTCTATTGCAATGAACCTCTCTCTGTCAAGGATTTTAATAGGACCGCCCGCTATATGCAAACTTAGGAATGGCTGTTTTTTCTTGAAGTGGTATCGAGAAACTTATATGGTAAAGGGGCGGAGGGAAACGGGGAGACTCCTATGGGATGTGCGGGACAGCTGAGACCCCACAGGACGAAATCCGAGGAGGCTCAGCGCCCGCCCCATGGAAAGCGAGCCGTTTCCCGCAGCCCCTACATTCACACAAACATCTCGAATTCAAGCACAATCTCTGATTTTGTATGCTAATTTATATGTTAAATACCGATAATCGTTGATATAACAAGGAATAATAAGAGACCAAATCATATGCGATTTGGTCTCTTCATTCGTATGTTATTTCATGTTTTGTACTCGAAAACTGAATCCGTTACTCTTAAAGGAACCGTACTCTAGTTGATCAACCTTCTATTCTTATAAATAAAACCTTTAAATAATTACCTTCCTTAAATTGTGACGAAGTTTTAAAATCATTAGGTAAAGAGTATTCTTCCACTATTTTATATTTCCTACCCATTTCATTGAATGCCGTTTCTGCGAAGGATTTAAATTTACTCATATTAAATTTACTACAATTGGTTGAAGCGACAACTACACCGTCACGTTCAGTTATCTCAATTGTCTCTTTTAATAATTTTGTGTAATCCTTTTCCGCACGAAAAGTTGTTTTTTTCGACCTTGCGAAACTAGGTGGATCAAGGACAACAAGATCAAACTTCTTATCTTTTCTTTTAGCATATTTAAAATATTGGAATACATCTTCAACGACAATATCCTGTACTTCGTAGTCCACACCATTTAGGCTGAAATTTTCGATCGTTTTTGCATAACTACGATTAGCTAAATCAACACTTGTGGTATGGGATGCCCCTCCCAATGCAGCAAAAACAGAAAATGCGCCTGTGTAAGAGAATGTATTTAAAACCTTTTTCCCCTGTGCATACTCGTTGCGAATTTTTTTCCTAACCTCACGTTGATCTAAAAACACTCCTACCATGGCACCTTCATTCAAATAAACAGCAAAGCTTACTCCATTTTCTTTTACAATTATAGGGAAATCACCTCGTTCGCCAGTAACAAATTCGTCCTCTTCAATGTATTGTCCTTGTTTACCGAACCTTTTCTTTTCATAAATAGCTTGATATTCAATCAATTCAGTTAGTGATTCTAAAACATAGTCCCTAAAAGTAAAAATTCCTTCACTGTACCAATTGATTAAGTAGTAACCGTTAAAGTTATCGATTGTCAAACCGCCAATACCATCCCCTTCCCCATTAAAGATACGAAAAGCATTAGTATCATCAGCAGAAAAGAATTTTTTTCTTAAGCTAATGGCCTTTTGCAGACTTTTTTTGAAAAAATCTCTATCAATTTCTTCTTCCTTGAGTGTCAAGAGCCAGCCTAACCCTTTATTTTGTAAACCATGGTAACCTTTTCCGATAAATCCTCCTCTTTCATCTAACAGTTTTAAAATTGCACCTTCTTCCTTTAACTTCTCAGGATTGACTAGAGATGACTTTTGAATAAGTGGATAACCTTTACTATATTTGTTAACATATTTACTTTTTACAGTTAAAGTTGTTTCTTGTGACATATAAATCTCCCGTCTTCTTAGTGATTTGCTTCTATGTTAAAGATATCTTTGATCGCAAGCAAGTTTTAATCAACATTTTGCAACCTTAATGATCATGGAGAATTAGTATAAGTTTTATATTATCGGATATGTCTAAAGTATTCTTAAAATTGGAACTCCCTCTCCTAGCTTTAGGTAAGCAGAATCTTTTGAGACACGAAATAAAATTGGTACGATAAAAGAGAATTAAATGATTTAAAAAAAGAAGGAAGATGCAGAATGACAGATAAACAATTGAATGAAATAAAATTTTCCGTATTAGATTTAGCTCCAGTTGTAGAAGGAGGCAGTCCAGACCAATCCTTTAGGAACAGTGTGGACTTAGCTCAAAACGTTGAAAAATGGGGATTTACGAGATATTGGATGGCAGAACATCATAATATGCCATTTATAGCGAGTTCGGCTACATCTATTGCTATTAGTCATATTGCTCATCATACATCTACGATTCGAGTAGGATCCGGCGGAGTTATGCTTCCAAATCATGCACCCCTTATCATAGCTGAGCAATTTGGGACTCTTGAGACGCTGTTTCCTGGCCGTATTGACCTAGGCTTAGGTCGAGCCCCAGGTACTGACCAAATAACCGCTCAAGCGCTTCGTCGTAACTTAAACGGTGATGCCAACAACTTCCCTGCACAGCTTGATGAACTTCGTGGGTACTTTGATCCTTCTTTATCTACAGGAATAAACAGAGTTCACGCTATACCAGGGGAAGGGCTTGATGTGCCAATTTGGTTGCTTGGGTCAAGTGGCTTTAGCGCTCAATTAGCCGGCCAACTCGGTTTACCTTTTTCCTTTGCTAGTCATTTCTCCCCAAACAATACAATGGGAGCCTTAGATTTATATCGTCGTAATTTCCAGCCCTCTTCAACCTTAGATGAACCTCATGTAATGGTAGGAGTGAATGTCATTGCGGCAGATTCTGATGAGGAAGCTGAACGGTTAGCTACATCACTTTACCAACAATTCCTAAACTTAATTCGTAATACGAATATGCTGTTACAGCCTCCTGTTGATGATATGAATGAAATTTGGATAGAGCAAGAAAAGCAAGCTCTACAACAACAGTTAGGAGCTTCAATTATCGGCGGTCCTGAAAAAGTTCGCGCTGAATTGCAAAATTTCCTTAATGATACACAAGCGGATGAAATGATGGTAATTTCCCAAATATACGATCACGATGCACGTCTTCGCTCGTATGAAATTGTTGCGGATATTATGAATAGCTAGTTATTGACCCAGTCACAAATGTGGCTGGGTTTTTTAAAACCATCAGAGGGTAAGTTTACGTTATAATAAATTTAATAAAGGACGGTGTTTTTTCATGAAAGAATTAGTTGGAATCTGTAAATACTGCGGACGAAACATCTACTGTATGGATGGATTTTTGGATGGAGAAATTGTAAAAGACAACACCCTCATATGCCCAAAGTGTGCAGAATGAAAAAACAGATTCCTAAGATGATGTAGTTTGCTTTAGGTACAAAAACTGAACTACTTCAACTGAAAATTCAGTCTCTCCTCTTATAGGTCCAATAAATAATCACAAACAGTTTCTATACCTTTTGTGAAATTTTCGATGTGTAAGTGTTCATTTGGTGCGTGCAAGTTCTCAGAAGGTAACCCAAATCCCATTAAAACAACAGGAGCATCGAGGACTCTAGAGAATACTTCTACAATAGGAATTGACCCTCCTTCTTTAGGAAAAAGCGGACGTACACCATAAACTTTTTCAAAACTACTCGCTGCTTTTTGAATCATTTCATTAGTAGAGTCTAAAGAAACAGGTTTAGCTTGAATTAGCTGGTTTAAGGTAACTTTGCTGCCCACTGGCTTCTGTTTTTGGATATGCTGTTCAATTCGCTTAAACACTTCCGATGGATCTTGGTCCCCAACGAGGCGACAACTTATTTTTGCCTGTGCTTGGCTTGGTACAATGGTTTTCAAACCTTCCCCTTGGAAACCACCACCCACTCCGTTTATTTCCAGAGTAGGACGTATTCCTACTCGTTCTTGAAAAGTAAAACCATTTTCACCATATAAAACGTCTAAACCTAATTGTTTTTTTGTGCTCTCTTCATCAAAAGGAATTTCAGCTACCTCATTACGAAGCTGTTCAGTTGGCTCCGGAACCCCTTCATAGAAGCCTTCTACTGATACCTGACCCTGATTGTTATGAAAAGATCCTAACAACTCGACGAGTGTATGAATACTATTAGGCACCCCTCCCCCATAAGATCCCGAATGAAGGTCTGTATTAGCCGTTTCCACATTTAATTCTAGCGCTAAGGCTCCTCTCAAGGAGGTACATATTGCTGGTTGTCCTTTTTCGATAAATGAAGTATCAGAAATAAGCACCGCATCTGCAGATAGTTTTTCTTGGTTTTCCTTAATAAAAGGGGCTAAGTTCGGACTCGCTACTTCCTCTTCCCCCTCTATACAAAACTTCACATTTACCGGGAGTTTTCCGTGCTCCTCCATTAATAATTGCATAGCTTTTACATGAATAAATAATTGGCCTTTATCATCTGTAGCGCCGCGAGCATATATTTTGTCGTCTTTAATAGTAGGTTCAAAAGGAGGTGTTTCCCATAATTCTAGAGGATCAGCTGGCTGCACATCATAATGCCCATAAATAAGCACTGTTGGTTTATCATCGGCATGTAACCAATCACCATAGACAATTGGGTGACCTTCCGTTTTAATAATCTCCACATTTTCCATCCCTGCTAGCTCTAGGGAATCTGCTAGCCACTTTGCCCCTCTTTGAACATCAGGTTTATGTTCTGATAAGGACGATATACTTGGTATGCTTAAGAATTCCACTAATTCGGTTAAAAACCGACTTTTATGTAATTCAACTTGTTTCCTCATACAATCTCTCCTTATAAATTAGGTTTAATATTTAACATAGCCAAATATTATTAAGACTATTATATCAAATCGGCTGCTTTTATTCTCGAGCACTAATAAGTGATTGTGTATGTCATCTCGTTTGGCGTTGATGGGGAGGAAATTGGTGAGACTCTTGCGGAAAAACCTACGCATCGAGACCCCGCAGCGCAGCTAATTTCCTCCCCATCAACCATTACCTCTTATTAAACAATCTGGGGCTTTAACGTAATAAGATAAGCAACTTGCCTAATAAAGAAATCAATACTTTTCACAACAAAATTAACACACCAAATTAATAAGTAAAAAGAAGACTCTGTGGTAGATACCACAGAGTCTTAGAAGACCTATTCTATATATTTTACAATCAGCCCTGCTGATTTACTTCCAATACAGGGGTCGCATGATTTGAAGGATCTGATAACGTGTTTTTCTTTTTGAATAAGCTTTGAACTTTTTCAACAGCCACTAAAACTAGAAATGTGATTAATACAGTTAGTGACAACATATAAAGAGATGTAAGCATAAGCTATTATCCCCCTTCTCCATTAATATATCGGGATTTATTATTAAATCCTCTTATATAATACCAAATATCCCGATAATGTAAACACATTTTTTGTATTCTCTTAAATACTTTCAATTTCTAATCGTTTCCTTGAATACATTTAAAAAAGACATAACAAATGAAGCTCATCTTATTTTAGTTAATGAACTGGATAAATAACGCTACTTTGACAATCAAAGCTTAAAGTTCTTAATATACTTGTGACCGCTTGAAAGAGTTGACACAGTTTTTTCTTGTTAAAATATAACATTTTTTCCAGTTAAGGACTGCCCTTTTATTTATAAGAGTGTGTATGATCGTCTTACCAATCATACAACCATTGTTACTCTTATCAATATCGATGCTCACGAAAGGGGTAAACATACGAATAGTTATGCACATTGACGAAGTTGTGCTTGTTGCGCTAACTTAGCAGGATTGTTGAAGACTCGATTCCGAGATGATTGTGTGGAGAAAGGGGCGGTGGGGAAGGAGTCGCTTGCCGTATGTTTCTATCGAAATCGTGCCGTTCTACCGTCCCTGTTAAAGTATGAGATATCTGATATAACGCCAATTGAAGCCTGATACAGATCAGGAGATATGGCCATCACAGAGGAATGCTTTTCACTTGAAGCACCACATCTGATGCTTCCGTTCTCCTCACGAAAGCAAGAAGGTCCGGGAAATCGCAAGACTCCTGTGGGATGAACATGATCGGTGAGATCCCGTAAGGCGTAGCCTGAGGAAGCTCACCACATGCCCACGGAAAGCGAGTGATTTCCCGGACCTTCTAACGCCATCCTTTGTAACGGAAACCACCGTATAAATCAGGACAATGATTAACAAATGTTTTGTTATTAGAGGCTGCAATTCACTATAACATGGGGATAATAATTTCCAGTAAAGTGTGTCAGTTATTTTAGCAGAAACTGTTTTATTTTAAATGACGGTCACACAATACTATTTTCTAATATAAAAATTCCTAGCGTATCGTTCATACTGTAGTCACTTTAGAAGCTTTCTCTGATCAGGGCCTAGAATAGAGCCTTCTTAAATCTTGATAAATCAACAAAAAGAAGCAGTCCAATCTATATAAGAAAATGGACTGCTAGAAACTTAGTTATTTAATGTTTTATACTCTTAAATCAAAAACCATTACTATTTTAGATGAGTTTCTTTTCTATTTACTATTATAGCAGGGACAGTATAAACCCAATAACCACTATGGCACCAATTATCATTAAAATTGTACGTATCATGAATGACATCCTCTCTTCCGGGTATTACTCTTCACTTTCCTTATTTATCTGCATATAAAACGATAAGTATGTAATTTCGTTCATTTTCCTCATAAGATCACAAAAAAACTAGACCCACCATCAGGTCTAGTTCTTTGTTCTCTTATGGAAGTACTGTTGACCCCATCAGATAACGATCACATTCACGAGCAGCTTCACGGCCTTCGTTGATAGCCCAAACAATCAAACTCTGTCCTCTGCGCATATCTCCAGCAGCAAATACACCCTCTTCGTTCGTTGTATATTTACCATATTCGGCTTTAATATTTGATCTATCTGTAGTTTCTACGCCTAGTTTATTAATCAAGTCTTGTTCCGGCCCACTAAATCCGATGGCAAGCAATACAAGATCTGCTTTCCAGACTTTTTCAGTACCTGGAATCTCACGACGCATTCGATTTCCTTTTTCATCAAAAATCAATTCAACATTAACTGTATGAACCTCTTTTATACGACCTTTCCCATCACCTACGAAACGTTTAGTCATAACAGCATAGGCCCTAGGATCACGCCCCAAGTTAGCAGATGCCTCATTATGACCATATTCCACACGGTGTACAATTGGATATTGTGGCCATGGATTAGTTAGGTCATCACGGTCTTCAGGTTTTTTATCATAAATATCAAATTGCGTAAGACTTTTACATTCATGACGTACAGATGTAGCTAAACAGTCTGTCCCCGTATCCCCACCACCGATAACAATGACGTCTTTATCTTTGGCAGAAATATAGTTGCCATCTTCAAGGTTAGAGTCTAAGAGACTTTTAGTATTTGAATGAAGGAAATCCATCGCATAATGAACGCCTCTCAAACTTCTGCCTTCAGCTTCTATATTGCGGTGTACAGTAGCTCCTCCACAAAGTACGACAGCGTCATATTCATCGCGAAGTCTAGATACAGGATAGTTGCGTCCCACTTCTGTATTCGTCACAAATTTGATGCCTTCTTGTTCTAAAATATCTACACGACGTTTTACGATGGAATACGAAAGTTTCATTTCTGGGATTCCGTAAGTAAGTAGACCACCTACACGGTCGTTACGTTCGTAAACAGTCACGAGATGCCCTGCTTTGTTTAATTGTGCAGCAGTTGCTAGTCCAGCTGGACCTGAGCCTACGACTGCTACTTTTTTACCTGTCCGAGTTTCTGGAGGCTCAGGCTGAACCCATCCATTCTCAAAGCCTTTTTCAATAATTGAACGTTCAACTGTTCGAATAGCCACAGGTGGTTCGTTTATCCCAAGTACACAAGCACCTTCACAAGGCGCTGGACATGCGAATCCTGTGAATTCAGGAAAGTTGTTCATTTCATGTTCTTTATTCAAGGCTTCTTTCCATTGTCCCCGATAGACTAGATCATTCCATTCAGGAATTAAGTGATATACAGGACAACCTGTTGTTGAGCCATTGATTTCCATACCAGATTGACAAGTAGGGACGCCGCAATCCATGCAGCGAGCCCCCTGAACTTGTACTTCTTCTTCAGACAAAGGAAGTGTATAGTCATTCCAATCCTCTGTCCGGTCGGCTGGGTCACGTTGATTTTGTGATTGCCGTTCATACTCCATAAAACCTGTCGGCTTCCCCATTAGATCCCCTCCTGTTGTATTTTAGGCTTTAACCGGTTCTTTTGTACTTTCATCAAAGGCTGTCATCTCGGCATCATAATTATTTAAGCCACTTTCCTTAAGGACTTTAATTCTCTCTTGAATCTGAAGATATGATTCAGGAATAACACGTTTGAACTGAGGAAGTACTGTCTTCCAATCATTAAGAATCCGTTGAGCTTTCGGGCTATTGGTATACTTAACGTGATCTTGGATCATGTTATAAAGATCATAAATCTCTTCATCATCTGTTAAGGATTCTACCCTTACCAATTCCGCATTAACTTTCTTATGGAATTCGTCCTCTTCATCCAGTACATAAGCTGCTCCGCCAGACATACCAGCGGCAAAGTTTCGGCCTGTGGCACCTAGGACTACGACTTTTCCACCTGTCATATATTCACAACCATGGTCACCTACACCTTCGACTACAACGTCAGCACCACTGTTCCTTACACAGAAACGTTCTCCTGCTAGGCCATTTACGAATGCTTTTCCTTCAGAAGCTCCGTAGAAAGATACGTTCCCTACAATTGTATTATCTTCTGGAATAAACGTTGATTTTTTCGATGGGTGAACGATAATTTTACCACCAGATAAGCCTTTACCTACATAGTCATTCCCATCACCAATTAAGCGAAGAGTCATACCTTTAGGAATAAATGCACCAAAACTCTGACCAGCAGACCCCTTAAATGTGAGACTAATCGTATCCTCTTTGAGACCTTTTTCTCCGTAGCGACGGGTGATCTCACTTCCAAGTATCGTACCTGTTACTCGATGGATGTTTCGGATAGATCCAGTTGCTGTTACTGGTTCTCCTTTTTCAAGAGCATCTTTACATAACGGTAAAAGTTCCTCATTATCAATCGTTTTTTCTAAGCCGTGGTCTTGTTTTTTAGTGGCATAACGACCGACACTGTCAGCTACTTCTGGTTGATGAAGTAAAGCCGATAAGTCGACTCCTTTTGCTTTCCAGTGATCAATATTTTCATTGGTTTGTAAGACGTCTGTACGACCAATCATTTCATTAATTGTACGGAACCCTAGCTCTGCCATGAGTTCTCTCGCTTCTTGGGCGATAAAGCGCATGAAGTTAGCTACATGCTCTGGATCTCCATTATATTTCTTTCTTAATTCAGGGTCTTGAGTGGCTATACCTACAGGACAAGTATTTAAATGACATACACGCATCATTACACAGCCTAATACAACTAATGGAGCTGTTGAGAAGCCATATTCTTCTGCGCCTAATAATGTAGCTACAACAATGTCTCTACCTGTCATCATCTTACCGTCTGATTCTACGACAATACGATCACGCAGACGGTTAAGAAGCAACGTCTGGTGGGTTTCAGCTAAGCCAATTTCCCAAGGCATTCCTGTATGCTTCAAACTCGTTCTTGGAGCGGCACCCGTTCCACCATCATAACCACTGATTAACACGTGATCCGCACGGCCTTTAGCTACACCCGCTGCAATGGTACCTACTCCTACTGCAGATACAAGTTTTACACTGATACGTGCTTTTGGATTAGCATTCTTCAAATTGTGAATCAATTCTGCTAAATCTTCGATTGAATATATGTCATGATGCGGTGGTGGAGAAATAAGCTCTACACCTGGAGTAGATCCACGCACTTCAGCGATCCATGGATACACTTTTTTCCCTGGAAGATGTCCACCTTCACCAGGTTTCGCACCTTGAGCAACTTTTATTTGAATTTCATCAGCGTTTACGAGGTAATGACTAGTTACGCCAAAACGTCCAGAAGCTACTTGTTTAATTGAACTACGTCTAGAATCACCACTTTCATCAGGAGTAAAACGGCCAGGATCTTCTCCTCCTTCTCCTGTATTACTGCGGCCACCTACACGGTTCATAGCTACAGCAAGTGCTTCGTGTGCCTCTTGACTGATTGAACCATAAGACATCGCACCTGTCTTGAATCGTTTACAGATTTCTTCCACAGATTCTACTTCATCAATCGAGATCGACTCGCGCTTCTTAAAGGAAATTAGCCCACGAAGAGATTGAAGGTTGTTGGTTTCATCTGTCAACATTCGGGAATATGACTTAAACAAGTCAAAGTCATTGGAGCGACAAGCGTATTGTAACGTATGAATGGTTTTTGGATTGTATTGATGATCTTCCCCATTTGCACGATATTGATAATCATCACCAGGATCAAGGTTTTTCGATCCCTTACGATGTTCACCAAAGGCATTTTCATGTCTCATTAATACTTCTTTTTCTATAATATCTAATCCTATTCCACCTAAGCGTGATGCTGTACGTGTGAAATAACGATCAATGACCTCAGGGTGAATACCAACTGCTTCAAATATTTGTGCCCCTCGGTAACTTTGAATCGTGGATATTCCCATTTTGGATAGGATTTTAATTACACCATCAGTTACAGCATTCACATATCGGTTAACTGCAAAGTCAAGAGATTCAACGTCAAGATCGCCTGTTTCAATTAAGTCATTTAATGATTGATAGGCTAAATATGGGTTGATTCCTTCTGCCCCATACCCTAGTAGTGTGGCGAAGTGATGAACTTCACGCGGCTCTGCTGATTCAATTAGAATACTGACCTTAGTTCTTGTTCCCTGACGAATTAAGTGGTGATGTAAGCCAGAGACGGCAAGCAACGCTGGAATAGCCGCATGGTCTTGGTTAACTCCACGGTCGGAAAGGATTAATAGAGTTGTCCCTTTCTCTACTTCCTGATCCGCTTTTTCAAACAATTCATCTAACGCCTGTTCCATAGCATTCGAATCTGACTTGGCATCAAATAAGATTGGTAAAGTCTCTGCTCCGAATCCTTCTAAGTTTTGTTGACGTAATCTCTCAAGCTGGTCGTTTCTTAAAACAGGAGTTTCCAGTCGGATTTTACGGCAACTGTCAGGTTTTGGATCAACAAGATTTCCTTCTGCACCAATTGTAGTTTCGACCATTGTAATGATCTTTTCACGTATTGCATCAATCGGCGGATTTGTTACTTGGGCAAATAGCTGTTTGAAGTAGCTATATAGAAGTTGTGGTCTTTGTGATAAAACAGCTAATGGGGAATCGTAACCCATTGAACCAACTGGGTCTTTCCCGTCTGAAACAAGTGGTTTCAGGATTTTATTTAACTCTTCCGTTGTATACCCAAAAGCCAGTTGATGATCAATCAATTTTACATTTGATTGCTCCGGTTCTGTTTTCGGTTCAGGCAATGCTTCTAGATCCATTTTATATTCATCTAACCATTCGCGATATGGTTCCTGATTAGCAATCTCAAGTTTAATTTCCTCGTCCGGGATAATTTCCCCCTTTTCAAGGTCAACGAGTAACATTTTTCCTGGATGAAGACGCCCTTTATATAAGATATCATCGGCAAAGATATCCAGTGCACCAACCTCTGATCCAAGAACAATCATTCCGTCTTTTGTTACATAATAACGAGCTGGACGCAGTCCATTACGGTCAAGGCATGCACCGATTTGCGTACCATCTGTATAAGCAAGCGCAGCTGGTCCGTCCCACGGTTCCATTAGACAGCTATGATATTCATAGAAATCTTTTTTCTTTGGATGAATAGATTCATCATTTGCCCAAGGTTCCGGCACCATCATCATCGCAGAATGAGCCAATGAACGCCCAGATAAATAAAGGAATTCAAAAGCGTTATCAAACATAGAGGAATCACTACCGTTAGAGTCTATAACAGGTAACAATTTCTGCAAATCTTCTTCACTGAAATATTCAGACTCACATAATACTTGTCTAGCCCTCATCCAGTTCACATTACCTCTTAATGTATTAAATTCACCATTATGAATCGTATATCTGTTTGGGTGTGATCTTTTCCAACTTGGGAACGTGTTTGTACTAAAGCGTGAGTGAACTAATGCTAAAGCTGTCTTAAAGTCTGGATGGTTCAAGTCGATATAAAAAGAGTCAAGTTGTTCTGGAACAAGCATCCCTTTATAAACAATCGTGCTTGAAGACAGACTACTAATATAAAAATCATCGTAGCCATCCATTTTAGCGGTTTCGATTTCCGCACGCTTACGGATAATATATAAACGACGTTCTAAAGCCATACGATCATCGATTCCTTCACCAGGAGCGATAAAAGCCTGTCGAATGAAGGGCTTTGTTTTCTTAGCATCATGACCAACAAAAGAATCATTAATTGGCACTGTTCGCCAACCTAAGAACTGTTGCCCTTCTTCTTTAACTATTCTTTCAAAAATTTGCTTGCAGTGCATTCGAGTATCGTGGTCTTCGGGAAGAAAGATCATACCAACACCGTATTTTCCTTCAGGCGGCAGTTCTATATCTTCCTTTTCACATTGCTTTTCAAAAAAGTAGTGCGGGATTTGTGTCAGGATCCCTGCTCCATCGCCTGTACTAACGTCAGCTGCTTGACCGCCTCGGTGTTCCAAATTACAAAGGATGGTGACTGCATTTTCAACAATGCTATGTGATTTTGTTCCATTAATATTAGCAAGCATTCCGATTCCACAAGCTTCATGCTCATTCTCAGGATGATACAACCCTTGAGGAATTGGATATCCGTTTTTTTGCATATTGGTTCCCCCTCATCTTCTCTTATCCTTGAAGTCTCTACGCAAAAGTGACAAAATTCTGTTTTTTCATTTCGTACTAGTATAGCATGAAGAAAAGCATATTTCACGCTTAGAACGCTTTGATGTAGAGTCTCATAAGTAATTTTCCGAAAATTAAATTATTTTATTTCACCTTCAAAATCCTTGAAATGAATGGGGTTGTTTGAAAATACCCCTTACATGAAAGCGTAACCATCATATGATAAAAAAATTTAAATTTTTAACATATACCTCTGTTTTTTTGGCTGGAAATTGTATAATAGTTCCATTACATACAAGATATACGTTTATTTTTGCATAACCTTACATTATTATACACAATTAAATAAAGGAGCTGAAATTATTTATGAGAAAACAAGAAAGAATTAGAGATCACGGTGTAAACATAGGTGAATTTTCTCCAGGTTTAAACAACTTAATTACTGATGTAAAGGGTGTTACTATTGGACACGTCACGTTAAGCAATGAAGATATGCAAACAGGAGTTAGTGCAATTATTCCACATCAAGGCGACTTGTTTAACGAAAAACTAATTGCCTCCACATATGTAATTAATGGATTCGGTAAAACCATGGGTACCATCCAAGTTGAAGAAATGGGTACTTTAGAAACTCCAATTGTGTTAACAAACACACTAAGTATTGGCACAGCTGCTGAGGCAGTTATTGAGTATATGTTAGAGCGCACTCCCGAAATTGGTAGAACAACAGGATCCGTAAACCCTGTTGTTGGAGAATGTAATGATATGTACCTGAACGATATTAGAGAAAGATTTATTAATAAAGACCATGTTCTAACAGCCTTGAATCGAGCTTCAACACTTTTTCATGAAGGAACTGAAGGAGCTGGTACTGGCATGCTTTGTTACTCATTAAAAGGCGGCGTCGGCTCCTCTTCAAGAATAATCAAATTAGCACATGGGACCTATACGTTAGGAGTCTATGTTGTAACAAATTTCGGGATATTGAGGGACTTAAAAATTGATGGAAAGCCGATTGGGAGACAGGTTAAGGAGAGATTACAAAAGAATATTGAAGACAAAGACAAGGGCTCTATTATGATTATAGTTGCTACCGATCTCCCTTTATCCGAAAGGCAATTAAATCGAATTTTAAAAAGAAGTGTGACTGGGTTATCCCGAACCGGAAGCGTCATTACAAATGGAAGTGGGGAGATTGTGATTGGTTTTTCAACCGCAACAAAGATCCCGCACAATCCGACAAATCAATTATTAACGATTCCCACATTGCATGAAGATGAAATGGACCATGCTTTTCGAGCAGTTGGCGAAGCGACAGAAGAGGCAGTATTAAATTCATTAATTACTGCACAACATGTCATCGGAAGGGATGGTCATGAACGACCTTCTTTAGCTGATTTATTACTTGAATACTCATTAAATATTGGGTGAATTATATTATTATTTTAAGATGTTGAGGGGGTACAAACATCAATAATAGAATGGTTGATTAGATGGGAACCTGCTCACTTTCAGCCGATCCTATTCCTCTGTCTTCATTAGAATGGTCCCTAGTGTTGCACCTAAGACTGTAAAATCGCAGCACTCAATCCCAATGGATATCTTCATTTGTGATCGAGTTTATAAATCATAAATATTGTAACAACTGTTCCAACTAGTAATACGGCTGCATTCTTTTTTAAGAATGACTGAGTCTGTTTTCATAATATTCTGTATTTTATTGAGGACAGACGTCTCCCGCAAAATAACCCTGATGGTTATTTGTTGAGAGGCGCGTTTTACGTTATAATCTATCATCCTCTAATGGGAGTAGATCAAATATTTCTCCACTCTCTATTGATGCTACTAATTTTTGTAACCAATGATAATAAGGCTTGGAACCCTCTATCTGCCTATAAGTTAAAATTGCTTCTTCTCGAAGGTTCTCATCAAGATCATCTAATTCCAGAAGTTCATCCAACTCATGCTGTGCTTTGTTGATGGCATCTAAATTAGTTTTAGCTTCCCGTAGCCACTTTTTCGTAAAAAAATTAGTAAAGAATTGAAAGAAATCCTTTTCGGCCACAAACGTTTGCCTTCTTGTACCTTTTCGAAATGTTTGCTTTACAATGTTGTAGTCTTGAAGCTTCTTCACTCCCGTACTCATGCTTGGCTTGCTCATGCCTAACTTCTCGCGCATTTCATCAAGCGTCATATCATCCTCAAAGTACATCGTGCCATACAAGTTACCGGCACTTCGAGTAACTCCGTACAAATCCATTGTTTCAGCAATCGAGTCAATCACAAATGCTTGTGCCTCATCTATAGCATTACGTGCGCGCTCATCGTGTTTATCCGCCATTTACAACCTCCTCCGTCAAACAAAGTAAGTTTTATTAAATTTTTTCTTTACAAACTTATCTTAACGAAATATCTCAGCATGTCAAAATTTTAAATTATTAAAATTTACGGTTCGGGCCAATCAGTTCGACCTTGATGTTCCAGCACTTCAAGACCAAGGCGTACCAACTGATCAAACAGAACGTTTCTCTAAAGAAGCGATGAATGACCCACAAACAGAAGACAACCCTCGTGACTTGAAAGTTCAAGATTACCATTAGATCTATAAGCGCTGCTTCAATGAAGTGCCTAAGTCTAACTAAATAGTATAAGGTGAACTCTCCTTTAAGGAAGTTTGCCTTCCCATTACATCATAATTAATGTCTCCCTTTTAAAAGCAAAGCAATTATTTAAAAACGATCGTTTTGTTTTTATGCACAATTAACCGATCTTCAAGATGCCATTTCACAGCTCGAGCAAGTACACTGCGTTCAATGGAGCGACCCATTTTCTTTAAATCATCGACATTATCACGATGATCTACACGCATAATATCTTGCTCAATAATCGGCCCTTCATCAAGATCGTTCGTTACATAATGGGAAGTGGCTCCGATTAACTTCACTCCACGTTCATAAGCCCGTTTGTGTGGGTTAGCCCCAATAAAAGCGGGTAAGAACGAATGGTGAATATTGATGATCTTAAAAGGTTGTTCAGCTACAAATTCAGGCGTAAGAATTTGCATATATCGAGCGAGAACAATGAGATCAATATCATATTCTTCAAGTAAAGAAAGCTGTTGCTCTTCCACTTGCTTACGAATGTTTTTATTTGCAGGAATATGATAAAAAGGTAAATTGAACGATTCTACAAGTTCTCTGCAATCTTCGTGATTACTCACTACGAGTTTTATATCTGTGATTACATCACCACTTTGCCACTCAAGTAAAAGTTCCCGTAAACAATGCAATTCTTTCGAAACAAAAATCGCCGTTTTTTTTATGTCATATGCTCCTGTTAAATCCCATGACATATCAAATTGTTCTGCAATTGGCTGAAAACCTTCTCGAAACGTAGCTTCTGCCTCAGGTAGATGTGGCGATTCAAATTCAATTCTCATAAAGAATCTTCCATCTTGAGGGTCTGTCGTATATTGATTTGATTCAATAATATTAGCTTCGTTTTTGTGCAAAAACTGTGTTACAGCAGAGACGATCCCACGTTTGTCCGGACACTTAATAAGTAAGCGGGCCGTTTGTTTATTTTTTTCCTGATAGGTCTGAATTTGTTCTTGAATATACGACTTCATAATCAAACTCCTTTTCTGTAACTTCATCTAACCATGTGGAGCATAGCATTTATTGCAACACTTGGATCTTTTTTATTAATTGATCAGCTCGGCTAAGATTTAGTGATTTTTCTCTTTTTTTGTTCACAGTATCATTTTATAAAATGCTTGCTCTATGAGACTTAATAAGTACTTCTATTTTCGTTGATATGCCCGTGTTTTTCAAGTTTTATCGTGTACTTACTGTAAGAAGCTTATTCCTATTATACCTTTTTTATAAAACATGCGTATTTCGGCATAATAGATATGATTACAACAATTAAAGGTACATTGTTATACTAGAGAGGAATTAATTGTAGGCACGGAGTTGTAGGTGTATGCAATTGCAAAAAATGTACATCCGGAAAGGTGGAGGTCAAGTGAGTGAAAATAAGCCAAAAATCTTAGTACTTGGTGCTGGATATGCTGGGATGATGACAACGAGGAGACTCTCTCAGCAGTTAAATCCAGAGGAAGCTGATATTACTTTAGTTAACAAACATAATTATCATTATATAACGACATGGCTTCATCAAGTAGCTGCAGGTACGGCAGAACCTAATAGTTCTAGGGTAATGATTAGTGATGTCATCGATACAAAACGTGTACAGTTGCATTATGATTCCGTAGTTGAAATTAAGAAGGACGAACAACGAGTGATCCTTGAGAACGGAGAATTAAGCTATGATTATCTCGTTATTTCTCTTGGGTTTGAAACTGCAACCTTTGGCATCCCTGGAATTAAGGAACATGCGCTTAAAATTGAAAACATCGACAGCAGCCGCTACATCCGTGAGCATATTGAATTCCAATTTGCACGCTACAGCAGTGGTGTAGACAAAAATGAGGATAATTTGAACATTTTGGTTGGCGGAGCAGGTTTTACTGGCATTGAGTTTGTCGGAGAACTAGCAAAGCGCGTTCCGGAATTATGTAAAAAGTATAATATCGATCGGGAGAAAGTTCGTATCATTAACGTAGAAGCTGCCCCTACCATTCTTCCTGGATTTGACGAGGATCTAGTGGAATACGGTAAAAAATCTCTAGAAGATCGAGGGGTTGAATTCCGCATCGGTGCAAAGATTCAAGAGTGCACGGAAAAAGGATTTGTTATCGGTGATGATAGAGAGGAAATAAACGCAGGTACAGTCGTTTGGACAGGTGGAGTTCAAGCCAGTCCAATCGTTAGTGAAGCTGGATTTGATATTGTTAAAGGGAAAGTTACTGTAGAAGACGATTTACGTGCCCCTGGACATGACAATATTTTCATCATAGGCGACTGCTCTTGGGTCATGGATAAAGAAAATGACCGTCCTTATCCTGCTAATGCACAAAGTGCTATCCAGGAAGCTGACACTTGTGCTGCTAATTTGCAGGCACTTCTTCATGATGAGCCATTACAAAGCTTTATCTTTGATTACAAAGGAACGGTAGCTTCTCTTGGAGGAAGCGACGCTATGGGGACGATCTTTGACGATAAAAAGCTATTTGGTATGAAAGCAAAAGCCATGAAAAATATCATCGATGATCGCTATTTATACTTAGTAGGTGGACCTAAGCTTATTCTTAAAAAAGGGAAAGTACGCTTCTTTTAATTTGAGGAGGGAGGAAACAACGTGAAAAACTTTTTCTGGATTCTAACATTAGTATCAATTGGTCTCACTACGCTCTATACGGTAATGAGCCGCATGTCAGAAGCTAATCGAGACTTTCGCTAATGAACTAAAAGGCCTGCTCTTTCCTAGGAAAGAGCAGGCCTTTTTAAAATGGCTGTGTTAACTTGTTGTTGATTTTTGTTGCAAAAACACATGCCCCTATTGTTGAAAAACGGATGGTAGTTAGTTCTGTATTTTCAAGAATGCGAATGGAGGGACAGGAAACCACTCACTTTCCGCGGGGAAGACGGCAAGCCTCCTCGAGCTAAAGCTCTGCGGGTATCAGTTTTTCAGTGGCCTCAGCTGTTGTCCTCAACCCCCATTCCACCTTTACTAACGGAATCATTCTTTTTTACAACTCTTTATTCCATAATACTGCACGATGGTTGAATAAACTTCTTTCTCAACTTGAGCAACGAGCAACATAAACGTTTATCACAGCCTTCACAATTAATGCATGTGTCTGAGTAACATACTTTCCGATGGATTTAGTATTAATGTAAGCAGCTCATTTTTGGCTTCAAACACTCGACGTTTATTGTCCATATGCTGCCATTTCCCTTTGCGAACAGGTAATGAAATCTTTACTTCTTTTTCAACATTACGATTCATCAAGTAAATCATGTGCTCTTCTTTTGTCTCATCACCAAAGTGGTCAACACCATTTGTAGTGCTCCGCTCAAAAGCAAAAACGTCTTCATGAAGAGCATGAGGTGTCCAGGCGCCTGTGCGAATAGCCTGGTGTTCTTTTCTCCACTGTCCAATGGTTTGGTACCACTCTACAAGTTCCTGCTCTTCACGACCCCATGGGAAAGGTTTACGGTTATCAGGGTCTCCTTCACCCGTCACCCCTGCTTCATCCCCATAATAGAGAGAAGGTACACCTGGAAAGGAATATAACCACAGGCTTAATGCTTTGACTTGAGCCTGAATGATCCTTGAACGTCTTTCGTCTGAGAATTCCACAGGTATAAATCCATCTAATAACGTTTTAATTCGCTCTACATCATGACTGGAAAGCATATTCATAACAGAGTAGAAGTACGATTTTGGATAGTGTTCACTTAACGTTAATAATCGACGATGAACAAAATACGCATCCACTTCCCCTTTAATAAATCCAAGCATAAGCTCACGTAGAGGATAATTCATAACAGAATCCAGTACTCCACCTAATAGATAATCACGGCGTTTCCCGTAGGCTTTCTTATTGGAGGCATCTTCCCACACTTCCCCCAGTAGTACACTAGATTCGTTATTTCTTTTTAACTGTAAATAGATTTTCTTAATTAAGTCATCTGTGAGCTCATCAGCTACGTCAAGGCGCCAATGCTTCATCCCTGCTCTTTGCCAGGTTTTGATCACACTATCTTTATCATGCACCAGAAAATGCTGGTAACTTTGATCTTCTTTGTTTAGAGTTGGCAAAGTTCCTACGCCCCACCAAGCTTCGTATTCATCTGGATAATTATGAAACTGGTACCAGGAATAGAAAGGAGAATCTTTAGATTGATAGGCTCCGAGCGTATCGTATTCATTACGTTTGTTAAAATATTTACTATTACTTCCAGTATGGCTAAATACACCGTCCAACATGATTTCTAAGCCTCGTTCAGCCGCTTCTTCAATCAACTTTTCAAAATCTTCTTTAGTCCCTAAGAGTGGATCAACCTTATGGTAATCTCCTGTATCATACCGATGATTGCTTTCAGCCTCAAAAATAGGATTTAAATAGATAACAGAAATACCAAGGGATTTAATATAGTCTAGCTTCTTAATGATTCCTTCTAAATTACCTCCAAAAAAATCCCAGCGAACAACACCGCCGTCTTCGTCACGAATATAATAAGGATCATTCTCCCAATGCGTATGCATGACACTAGATTTAGGTGCTTTATTCAGATCCAATTCGCCACCTATATTAAAACGATCAGGGAAGATTTGGTACATAGTCGCATGCTTCCACCATTTAGGTGTTTCGTAACTTGGATCATAAACCGTGATCTGCCAAGAAGGTGGAACTTGTTCATAAATGACACCTTCCCCGCTTTCTTCAATATTCACTCTTCCATAATAAAGAGTTTCCTCATCGGTGATTATTTCAAAGTAATACCAAACGAGTTGGGGAGTATTAGGCATTTCCACCGTTGTTTCATAAGAAAAAAACTGATGTTCCTCACTATACAAATCCATATCCTGCGTGTACTCCTGATCAGACTTGTCATGAATGTGATGAAGAACAACACGTGACACATCATAGTGATTATGGATATCAATAGTTAGAGTAACATTCGAACCATTCGGTGCAGCACCAAATGGTTCTCTGAATTTTGTATGAAAACTATTATGATAAATATTTTGTTGTCTCACAAGGAGTCCTCCTTCACCCCATTATTTAAGTATGCCAGAAGGCTGAATTTTCCAAATATCAGAGGCATATTCTTGAATGGTTCGATCGCTTGAAAATTTTCCGGAACGAGCAATATTAACTAAGCTCTTCTTATTCCATAAGTGCGCATCCAGAAAATCTTTACTAATCTGAGACTGAGTATCTATATAACTCGCAAAATCCTTCAGAACAAAGTATTCATCATTATACATTAGTAAATTATCATAAATATCCCGAAACTCCATTTCCCCTTTAGAAAATGGGCTGTTATGAATAAGTTGATCAATCGTATGTCTAGCGCGATCATCTTCATTATAAACTTGGCGAGATGAATAAGAGCCATTTCTATAGAATTCAAGAACTTCATCAGAACTTAATCCAAAGGCATAAATATAGTCGTCTCCAACTAAATCATGAATTTCAACATTTGCCCCATCCATCGTCCCTAAAGTGATCGCCCCATTCATCATGAACTTCATATTTCCCGTTCCTGATGCTTCTTTACTTGCGGTTGATATTTGTTCACTAACATTTGTTGCCGGGATAATTCGCTCTGCTAATGAAACGGAGTAATTCTCTAAAAAGACAACCTTCATTCGATCATTAACCATAGGGTCACGATTTACAACGTCTGCTACGGTATGAATCAACTTAATGACCCTTTTGGCAAAATGATAACTAGGTGCTGCCTTTGCCCCGAATATAAACGTACGAGGCGTCATATTGAAATTAGGGTTTTCTTTTAATTCATTGTATAAGTGCATAATATGCAAAGCATTTAGTAACTGGCGCTTATATCCATGCAATCGTTTAATGTGCACATCAAATATGGAAGATGGATCTACTACAAGTCCGGTATAACCTCTAATAAATTCAGCCAACTCTTCTTTCTTTTGTTGCTTAATATTACCCAATTGATGTAAGAAAGATTTGTCATTCTTATTTTTTAACAGGTCCTGTAAATAATCTGGCTTTTGCATCCACTGTTCACCAATTGACTCACTAATTAGGCGAGAAAGCGGCTTATTTGCATGCATCAACCAACGTCTATGGGTAATGCCGTTCGTTTTGTTATTAAAACGTTCTGGAAAGGTATCGTAGAATATTTTCATTTCTCGTTCTTTTAAGATATCAGTGTGTAACTTGGCGACTCCATTAATGCTATGACTGCCGACGATCGATAAATGAGCCATCTTCACAACACCGTCAGCGACGATGGCCAGGCTGGCAATACGATCAAATTCCCCTGGGTGTTTTTCCCAGAGTGTTTGACAAAAGCGCTCATTAATTTCATTTATAATCATAAATATTCTTGGCAAAAGCGTTCGTACCAATCCTACCGGCCAAGTTTCGAGCGCCTCACTGAGTGTAGTATGGTTTGTATAAGACACGGAAGATTGAGTAATCCTCCACGCTTCTTCCCACCCTAGCCCTTTTTCATCCATTAACACACGCATTAACTCAGGAATAACTAGAGCAGGGTGTGTATCATTAATATGCAGTGCCGCATGTTCCGGAAACAACGCCAACGGCAATTCTAATCGTTCGAAGTTACGTACCGCACTTTGAACTCCAGCTGATACGAGAAAGTATTCTTGTTTCAGTCGAAGTCGTCTTCCTTCTTCATGTGAATCGTCTGGATAAAGGAATTCAGAAATCTCTTCTAATGATCGTTTATGTTCCAAGAAACTATCGGAACCTGATTGGTGTGACGCTTTTTTTAAGGTATCATCATCATTGGACTCTGCTGACCATAAACGAAGCGTATTGACAGTCTCATTTTCATACCCAACTATAGGAACATCATAAGGAATCGCTCGTACCTGTTCATAATCAAAATGTTTACATTTAAGCGGTACTCCTTTATGGTTAACCATTTCTACTTTTCCACCGAAACGAACTTCAATGGCTTCATCAGGTCTGCGAACTTCCCAAACAAATTCTCTTGATAACCATTGGTCGGGTAATTCAACTTGATAGCCATCGATAATTCGCTGATCAAACATCCCGTATTTATAGCGAATGCCATACCCGTGCCCAGCGTAGCCTAAAGAAGCTAGTGAATCTAAAAAACAAGCAGCCAATCGACCAAGACCACCATTACCAAGACCGGCGTCACTCTCCTCCTCTTCAATTTCAGATAGAGAAAAGCCTAGTTCATCTAATCCATTCTTAATTACCGTAAGTAATTGCATGTTTAATAGATTATTTCCTAGTAGACGACCCATAAGGAATTCCATAGAAAAGTAATAGACTTGTTTCTCTTTGCTGTCCATATAATGTTTATTTGTCTGTGACCAATTCCTATTGATTTCCTCTCGCATAAGCGATCCTAGTGCTCGATAGGCATCAACATCAGTAGCTGATTCCATTTTCTTTCCCTGGATTGCTTCTAGTTTCTCAGAAAATGCCCGTTTGAATTCTTCTTTATCGCTAAACATAGGGTATCCTCCCATTTGCGCCTCACTACTCTAAGGTTGCTTCATACAATTCACTATATTGATTGGCGGAGTATTTCCATGGAAACTGACTCTGCACCATATTCTTTACAAGCTGTTTCCAGGCCTCTGAATCATTGTAAGTTTCAATGGCTCTGCGAATTGTAAACAACATGTCGTGGGCGTTATAATTAGTAAACGTAAATCCGTTACCTTCTCCAGTTTTTTCACTAAATGGCTGTACAGTATCAGCTAAACCACCTGTCTCACGAACGATCGGTGCAGTTAAATAACGAAGCGCTATTAACTGTCCAATTCCACAAGGCTCAAATCGCGAAGGCATTAAGAAGAAGTCACTTGCGGCGTACACTTGACGAGAAAGAGGTTCACTGAACATAATATTCGCGGACAACTTCTTCGGATACTTCGATTGTGCCCATTGAATCATCTGTTCATACTCGTATTCTCCTGTTCCTAGTACAACAAGCTGTAAGTCTTCCTGATCCAGTAGTTCATCAATAATTCTCCCAACTAAATCAAAACCTTTTTGCTCAACGAGACGGGAAACGATTCCAATCATCGGGATATCTTTATTAACAGGTAATCCTAGTTCTTCCTGAAGCCACATTTTATTTTGCGCTTTTTTCATGAGTGAACTTCGATAAGGAAAAGCAAGTGATTGATCCTTTAATGGATTATACGCTTGCACATCGATCCCATTGACAATACCTGATATTTTTCTTGAACGCTCTCGAAGGACTCCATCTAGGTTTTCCCCATAATATGGAGTTTGAATCTCTTTAGCGTACGTTTCGCTTACCGTTGTAATATGATCGGCAAAATTCAAAGCGGCTTTCATAAAATTAATGTTGCCGAAAAACTCAAGACCACCTGTAGTCATCATATGCTCGTCAAGCCCGAGCAAATCATATAATACAGCATCCGGATAAACACCTTGGTATTTTAAATTGTGAATCGTAAAAACAGTTTTCATATCATGAAAATACGGATCATTGCCATAATGAGTATGCAACAAGACAGGAATTAGACCAGATTGCCAGTCATGGCAGTGCAATACATCTGGTTTCCACTCCATTTTTCTGATCATTTCCATAATAGCCTTATTAAAGAAGACAAACCTTTCTGCCTCATCGTCATAACCATATAAATTAGAACGCTTAAAATAATATTCGTTATCTATAAAATATACAATAATACCATCATACTCAATAAACTCAATCCCCGCGTACTGATTTCTCCAACCCATTTCAATATTAAAAGTTTGCGAGGTCGTTAGCTGCATCTTCCATTCATCGCTCATATCTTCATATTTAGGGAGCACAATTCTAACATCATGTCCTTCTTCTCTTAACGCCTGTGGCAAGGATCCTAATACATCCGCAAGGCCACCTGTTTTAACAAACGGTGCGCATTCTGAACCAATCATCAACACATTCATTCTTTCTCATCTCCTTATGTTCATTGAAAGCAGAAAGTGAAATTCTATTCTTAGAGGGACATTCTTCTTCCCCGACATGGTTAGTTAAGTCCAAAGTGGGTGACGTAAGTATTTCTTGCATTGACGGATAAGTTGATCCATTCACTACTCTTATTTTCACTTCGATTTTTAATAATTTTAAAAAAATAACCAAAAAGGGCTGTCGGAAACGTACGTTCAGACAGCCCCTTTTATCTTATTTACATCGTTTTCCGTTTAGCAACGACAAAAGGTTTTTCAGGAGCACCTATAAGTGTACGTCCGTTCGAAATCTTACAATCTTTATCTAAAATCACATTCTCAAGTACAGCATTCTCCTCGATATCACACCTTTGCATGATGATTGAGTTCTTGATAATGGCACCTTTACCAACCCTTACTCCCCGAAAAAGTATACTATCTTCAACATGTCCGCTCACGATACAACCATTAGCTACAAGCGTATTCGATACATCTGATAATCCTTCATATTTAGAGGGTGGCTCGTTTTTTATTTTAGTAAAAATGGGTGAGTCTTCTTTAAACAATTCATCATGTGCTGATTCATTTAGCAGTTTTCTACTGTTACGATAATAGCTTTCCACCGAATTTATTAAAGCATGACTCCCTTGGTATTCATAAGCGTTAATGTGAATTTCCGGAAGTCTTCCTTTAATGCCATCCAGGAACAGGTGAGAACAATTATGTGCAATGCAGTTCTCAACTAGATAATAAAGATAATCTTTTTCGATAATGTACATATCCATATATACATTTGAACTTTTCTGATCATTGTGAATCGCCATTACTCGGTCACTATCGTCAATCGTCAGTTTATGTGCGAGATTATGCTCGGGTTGAAGGTCTCTTATTTTTTTATAAACAACCGTTACATCTGCTCCAGACTTCTTGTGGGCCTCCAGAACTTCGAGGTAGTTAATATTGCAAATACTTTGTGAACCTGATACAACAATATAATCGGCTAGGGTACGTCTAATAAAATCAATGTTATTGTGGAAATGTTGCAAATCTCCACGTGATAAGTCTGTGGGATCATTCCAATCGGGAGGTAAAATGAACAGTCCCCCACGGTTGCGATCTAAGTCCCATGCCTTCCCTTGCTCTAAATGATCCATCAGGGAGCGGTACTTGCGACGAGCAAATACCGCAATGGAATCAATACGGGAGTTTGTCATATTAGAGATGGTGAAATCGATCATCCGATAACGACCAGCATAAGGAACGGCGGCTCCACATCTAAAGTAAGTCAATTCTTCAAGAAAATCCTGTTCATGGTCCAAATTTATAATTCCAGCGATACGATCCATAACGTCACCTCTTATTTTATAATCGTGGCATAGCTTGATGCCATCACACTTCCTTCATCCGCTATTAAGGTGATGGGGCTTTTCGGGTTAGGATCACCAATAACGGCATTGTCTTCAATGATGCTCCCCTCTGCAATAATCGCACGGTTAATTTTTGCATTTTCACCAATTACAACATTGGGCATGATGACAGAATCTTTGACCACGGAGTTCCGTTTAACGTGCACACCGTAGAAAATAACTGAAGTATTTACCGTTCCGTAAATACGGCACCCTTCATTTATCAGAGCATTTTTCACCGTAGAGGAAGGAGCAATATATTGGGCTGGCTGATTTGGATTTTTGGAATAAATACGCCAGGAGTTTTCACTTAAATTAAGTTCTGGTTCTTCTTTTAACAGATCCATATTAGCTTCCCATAGACTGTCAACCGTCCCCACGTCTTTCCAATATCCATCAAACGTATAGGCATTTAATTTTTTATGATCATAAAGCAGAGCAGGAATAATATCTTTACCAAAGTCATGAGAGGAACCTGGCTTCTCTTCATCGTCCATTAAATACCTTTTTAAAACCTCCCACTTGAAGATATATACTCCCATAGAAGCGAGATTGCTTAATGGAAACTCCGGCTTTTCATCAAACTCAATGATTCGTCCCTCATCGTCAGTATTCATAATTCCAAAACGACTTGCTTCTTGCCACGGAACTTCAATAACAGAAATCGTTGCGTCTGCTTGTGTAGCAATGTGATCATCAAGCATTTCGCTATAGTCCATTTTGTAAATGTGATCCCCAGACAAAATCATTACATGTTCAGGATCATAGTTGTTTAAAAATTCCAGGTTACGATAGATCGCATTAGCAGTCCCTGTGTACCATCCACCACCATCTGCTTGCACGTATGGTGGTAATACAGACACCCCTCCAAAGCTTCTATCCAAATCCCACGAAGAACCTATTCCAATATAATTATTCAAAATCAAGGGCTCATACTGTGTAAGAACCCCAACTGTGTCAATTCCGGAATTGCTACAATTACTTAATGGAAAATCTATAATTCGATACTTACCTCCGAAATAAACCGCAGGCTTAGCGATCTTCTTCGTCAATGATTTAAGCCTTGTGCCTTGACCTCCTGCAAGAAGCATGGCTACACATTCTTTACCCTTCATTATTTCTCCTCCTTTGGTGAAGAAGTTCTTTTTAGAAAACTTACAGCTAGTGGTGGAATGGTCATTTGAATATGTTGCCCCTGACTTTGCCATGGTTCAGATATAGAATGAAGATCGAGTGCATTCGTCTGACCTGATCCACCAAAGTGAGTAGCATCACTTGTGAAAATTTCTTGATACGTCCCTTCTTCTGGTACGCCTACCCTATAATTGTGGTAAACTTCCGGGGTGAAATTACAAACTACGATAAGTTGATCATTTGATTTTCGACTATTTCTTGCGAAGGACACGATACTTTGCTCGTAATTATTTGCATCGATCCAGAAAAACCCTTCTTCTTCATGATCAAGTTCCCATAGTGCTGGCATATCATTATATAATTGTTGGAGTTGCTTGAAATACGCTAAAGTAGAAGCATGAGAATCATATTCTAATAACTCCCAATCTAAGTCTTCTAGATCCTTCCATTCATCGAACTGACCAAACTCAGTACCCATCATTAATAATTTTTTACCTGGGTGTGCATACATAAAAGCTAAGAAAGCTCGCAGATTTGCGAATTTCTGCCAATAATCACCCGGCATTTTGTTAAGCAGAGACTTCTTTCCATGAACGACCTCATCATGAGAGATAGGCAAAACAAAGTTTTCCGAAAATGCGTAAAACAAGGAAAATGTAATGAGGTGATGATGGTGCTTACGGTGGATTGGATCCATTTCTATATACTCCAGCATGTCGTTCATCCAACCCATATTCCATTTATAGTTAAAGCCGAGGCCGCCAATATAAGTTGGAGCACTGACTAACGGCCAAGAAGTAGATTCCTCTGCCATCATTAACACGTGAGGATCTTCTTCAAAAATGGCTTCGTTCATTTTTTTAACAAACTCTACTGCTTCGAGATTTTCCCTTCCTCCATACTCATTTAATTCCCATTGCCCCTCTTCTTTACCGAAATCCAAATAAAGCATGCTGGCTACGGCATCAACTCTAAGTCCATCTAAGTGGAATTCCTTCAACCAAAAAATAGCGTTAGAGATTAAGAAACTTTGAACCTCTTTTCTACCAAAATCAAACGTGAGGGTTCCCCATTGAGGTTTATCAGCTTTAAGTGTGTCCTGATATTCGTACAATGCTTCCCCATCAAATCTACGCAGTCCGTGTTCATCTTTACAGAAGTGAGCAGGAACCCAGTCAAGAATGACCCCAATCCCATTTTGGTGGCATTGGTCTACAAAATAACGAAAATCATCTGGCGTACCATAACGTGAAGTCGCTGCAAAGTAACCAGTGGTTTGATACCCCCACGATCGGTCAAAAGGATGTTCTGTAATAGGTAAAAGTTCAATATGTGAATAACCTAATTCTTTCACATGAGGTATAACCATATCTGCATATTCGCGGTACGTATAATACACTTCCAACTCGATATTTTTCCATGACCCTAAATGAAGTTCATAAATTGAAACAGGAGTTTCATAGATATTCAACTTCTCACGACGCTTCATCCATTGCTCATCATTCCATGAATATTTATTAAGAGGATAAGTCACGGAGGCTGTGTTTGGGCGTAATTCACTTGAAAAGCCATAAGGATCTGCTTTCAATCTTAAGTGCCCATGTGGTGTTAAAATTTCGTACTTATAGATCGTACCTTCTGTTAGTGCCGGTATAAAACCATACCAAATTCCATTTTCAGTTAATTTTTCCATCGGGTGTTCTCGTCCATCCCAATTGTTAAAATCCCCAACAATATTCACTCCCTGGGCATTTGGAGCCCAAAGCATGAATCGATAGCCCTCTTTACCTTCTTTTATATCTGGATGAGCTCCAAGAAGCTGATAGCTGTACCTTAGATTTCCTTGATGAAATAAATATAAATCGTGTTCGATAGTTGCTTCTTCTAACACGCCATCACCCCCTAATGTTTCTTCTTACTACTAAGCATAAAATGTTACGGAACCGATTACAATTAGTTTTTTACAAAATCTTCTAAAAACTTTGTATGTTTTTGTCGCTTTATGGATGACAGCGCTTCATTTACCGAATTGAGCGATAAAAGCGCATATTTTCCCAATGAATTGTGGTCTGAAATATGATGTTTTTTAATTATTTTAGATAGAATTCTAAAAGATGAAATTTTGAACAATAAATAAAGACTATATAGAATAGGAATTATATTTCCGTTATTAGAAAACGAGAAAGGGGCTTTGAGGAATGATTCACTTTCTGCGGAGCTCCTTTCCCATATTACGGGCGGAGAATCACAGTCAGCATGTTGATGTTAAAGAAGAATTGTGTGGTACCTGGTACCACACAATTCAATTTAAACTTTCCAACAACAAATATATGCTAGTAAACAGCAAAAGAACATACGTGAAAATCCGGAACATTTTCTGGTTGATCACATTAAATAAAAGCTGACCTAAGAATAAACCAACAGCCACAATGGGTAAGGCATATAAACTGGACGTCCAAATGATTGCATTGGTGCCAGCTACACTTACTTGAACAAGTAAACTAGCCAAATAGATAAATAAATAAAAGGCTAACGTCGTTGCACGCAGTCTTTCTTTTGTAGAATTGGTCCCTGAAAAATAAAGCAACAAAGGCGGACCAGGCATGCCGATACTTGTCGTTAAAGTACCCGCTAATCCTCCCGTTATCCCATCTCGAGTTTTAGATTTTCGGATTCTAAAATTCAAGATCAACAGAATTGTAAGCAGCAAAATAACGAGACTCACCGTTACTTTTAAAAGGTTAATTTTTAACAGAACAAAAATCCCTATCCCTAACAATAACCCTGGAAGACTACCCCAAATAAACCGTCGAACAACCCCTCCATCGATATCGCTTCGAATTTTCACAATGAGAGCAAGAGAAATAACGAGGGATAAGATTAAATTGATCTGAATGGCTTCTTTCGGTTCAAAAATTAACAATAAAAACGGTGTCGCCAAAATAGAGAAGCCAAATCCTGTGCTCGTTTGTAATATAGATGCTACTAAAATAATCAATATAAAGATAAAAACTGTACCCAAACCACTCTCTCCTTTGCTTCCCCCGTCAAAACAACATTTTAATCCATCCCTTGATTATACGACTATTTTTAAGAGGAAAAAAGGTAGGCATTTTCTTATAATGATATCTGCTATTAAACACTAAGGGGATAGTCTTTTGACTATCCCCTTAGTGTTTATAATAGCGGAACTTACATGCCACTATATGAATCTCTATGAAACTGACCATTTGCTAGATAAAGGAGATTTTCTGGCACTGCCTCCTGAATCATCGGAAATATTACTCGTTCTTCTAAGCGTACATGATTATCGAGTAACTCTCCTAAGTTTTGAAATTGTTCTACTGATAAACGTTGCTCTGTTCTAATTCGGGCAATTAATGCTCGGATCTGCACATGTTCCATAAGCATCTGCTTAATAGGTTCTTGATCGACGGACGCATATTGCGCATATAAGGGAAGCAATACTTCTTCCTCATCGCGAAAGTGTATCGCACCATCCTTTTGCCAAAAATTGATGACACTTCTTCTTTGTTCTTGTTTGTTAGCATGCTCATCCGTTTTCTTCAATTGCTGAGCGACTACAAGAGCATGGTGATGGTGATGAGATAACGGATGTAACGCTTCATGTCGTTTCATTAATTTGCCCTCCTTTTAATTGTCACTACTATATACCATACCCTCTCAAACAAACAATAGGGGTTTTCACTCCTCATAATCAGGAAGTTCCCTGATTACGAAATCAAGTAATCTTACCTATACTTAATTTAGAGCAAATCAAAAAAACGTTTAGTAAGGAAGGTTACTGCCTATGACGCACTCTTACGTTCATCAAACTGTTAAAGAAACCCGTTCGAATAACCGTGCATTTGCATCCAAATTTGCAAAGTCAATGTTTATCACGGTCAGCTTTCTCATCATTCTTAGTTATATCGGAACTCGCATGTTCACACACATTGACTTAAATCTTTACGGATATATGGTGGGTACATTTGTTTTTATTGGTGGGTTCTTCTACCGATTTATCGCTTGGGGGGAACGGCCGCCTACAAAAATTTTCATTAAAAAAGGAATCAAGCTACTATTCCGTAAATCAACACCAAAGACTTCGGCAAACCATTTAGCGACCTATTCATTTATTTGGGATCGGGGAATTTACCGATGGACACAGCATCTCTTAATTGGGTGGGGCGTCATTCTTTCCTGCTTTGTCACCTTTCCTCTTGTGTTTGGCTGGATGTATTTCACGATGGAGGAAAATGGCTATTATACGGTTGTCGCTTTTGGATTAGATGTTATGCGTGTTCAAGCAGATGGATTCATTGCTTTCTTTTTTTATAACGCTCTGAACTTCACAGCCATTGCAGTGATTATCGGTGTTTGTATGGCCTTGTACCGTCGCTTAAAACATATGCAGGCAAGAGCCGAACAAAAATTCATTTATGATTTTATGCCGCTTTATCTTCTGTTATTTATTAGCGTAACGGGCTTAATTCTAACCTTCATGAATGTATTTCTCCATGGACAGGGCCATTATGTGATGTCGATCATTCATCAATACTCGGTAATTATTACACTGATTTATTTACCCTTTGGAAAACTTGCACATATTCCTTTTCGACCACTTAGTGTCTTTGCTAAGAATTACCGTGAGCATTACAGCGAACAATCTATGAAAAAATGTAAAAACTGTTCCACTGAATTCGTGTCAATGGAGCAGTCAGAAGATGTTAGGGAAATTTTGCATGAAAATTCCATCCACTTTGAAATGAAAGAAGGATTCAATCTAGCAGAATTATGTCTTCCTTGCCGTCGAAAGTATCGAATGTCCCGTTTTTCAGGTGTGCCTACTCACACAGTCAACCATAAGGAGGTTAATCAAGATGCAAAAGGATAAATTTTTCCGAGAAATCGACAATGTACGTCACCCAAATGAAAAATTGGTTAAAACACACTGTAGTTATTGTGGGATGCAGTGTGGAATGAATTTAAGAGTGAACACATCATCAAACAAAATCATCGGGGTCGAGCCCCGTTATGATTGGCCTGTCACATTAGGGAAAATGTGTCCAAAAGGGGTAACTGCCTATCAACAAACCAATCATGAAGATCGTATCTTACGTCCGCTCATTCGAGATGACGCTTCTCTTAAAGGAACGAAAGAAGGATTTCGCGAGGCAAGCTGGGAGGAAGCTTATGATTTAATTGCCCGCAAGTTTAAAGAACTTCAAACAGACTATGGAAAAGATACCTTATCCGTATTCAGCGGTGTTTCCATGACCAATGAAAAATGTTACTTAACAGGAAAATTTGCTCGAGTTGCCTTAGGAACGAGATATATTGATTATAATGGCCGCTTCTGTATGTCGAGTGCTGCCGGAGGTTTTTTAAGATCATTTGGTGTTGACCGCGGTTCCACTTTGCCGTGGACTGATATTCATGAAACAGACTGTTTATTCATTGCCGGTAGTAACACGGCGGAATGCCACCCGACCTCGATGTTTCGCGTATGGGCTGTTCAAGAAAGAGGCGGCTACATAATCGTAGTTGATCCGCGAGAAACACCGATTGCCCGCAGAGCTGATTTACACTTGGATTTAAAGCCTGGCACCGACCTTGCTTTAGCTAACGGCATATTAAACCTTTTAATAGAGGGTGGATACGCTGATGAATCATTTATCAATGACCATACAAATGGTTTTGAAGAGACAAAAGACCTCGTCAGCCAGTTCACACCAGCTTATACGAGCGAAATCACTGGTGTCTCTGCAGACAAAATAAGGCGAGCCGCTGAAATTTACGGTAAAGCACCGAATGCCATCGTGATGTTTGCTCGTGGAATTGAGCAGCAACATAAAGGTGTAGATAATGTATCAGCTTACACTAATATGGCCCTGCTCACTGGTAAAATTGGCCGTCCAAAATCGGGAGTAGCAACGTTTACCGGGCAGGGCAATGGCCAGGGAGGTCGTGAACACGGACAAAAATCCGACCTACTTCCAGGCTATCGAAAATTGACCAATCCTAAACATGTTCAAGAAGTATGTGATGTGTGGGGAATCACCCCAGAAGAAATGCCAAAACCTGGTGTATCAGCTTACGAAATGTTTGAACTTATGAACGAGAAAACCATTCGAGGTCTCTATTTACTTTGTTCCAACCCAGCAGTTTCAGCACCTAATCTTAATTTTGTAAGAAAAGCACTGAAAAATCTTGATTTCATGGTTTGTGGTGATTTCTATTTATCAGAGTCTGCAGAATATGCTGACGTCATTTTACCTTCTGTCACCTGGTCAGAAGATGAGGGTACTGTCACGAATCTTGAAGGTCGAATTATTAAAATTAACAAAGCGCAAGAGCCGATCGGTGAAACTAAACCAGATTGGCAAATGCAAGTAGAGCTTGCTGAAAGACTTGGAAAAGGGAAATGTTTCTCTCATCTAAACACGGCTAAAGATGTGGCTGAAGAATTCCGCTTAGCTTCTAAAGGTGGCTATGCCGATTACTATGGCGCTACTTGGGATAAGATCGATAAACAAGATGGTGTGTTTTGGCCTTGTAAAGATGAAGAAGATAAGGGAACGCCACATATGTTTCTTGATAAAAAGTTTTACCATCCAGATGGCAAAGCAAAGATTTGTGCTCTTCCCTATCGTCCCCCTGCTGAAGAGCCATGTGAAAAGTATCCGTTACGACTAACGACAGGTCGAGTTGTTTACCATTACTTATCTGGTAATCAGACGAGAAGAATAAAATTCTTGAACGACATGTGTCCAGATCCTTATGTTGAAGTTCACCCTCGAACAGCTGAAAAGTATCACATTGACCATGAGGAGAACATTCAACTTTTTACTAGACGTGGTAAAGCTATTTTTCAAGTGAAAGTTACGGAAGCGATTCGTGAAGATACAGTTTTTGTTCCCTATCATTTTGGACATGAGGAATCTATTAATCTATTAACTATTCCTGCGCTTGATCCAATTTCTAAGATGCCAGAATTTAAAGCGTGTGCCGCTCAGATTGAGAAACTAGATAGTGAGAAGGTGTCTAAATGAAAAAAAGACTATATATAGAACTTGAGAATTGTATTGGATGTCGTTCCTGCCTAGCTGCTTGTACGCAATGCGGCGGACATGAGGAGCGAAACCGTAATTATGTATATGATGTCAATCCACTCGTTGATCGCCAAACAATGCCATTAATGTGCTTACATTGTGAGAATCCCGCTTGTGCCCGCAGTTGTCCGGCTCAGGCAATTCAAATTCACGAAACGGGTGCCGTTTTATCTGCCCTTGTTGAGAAATGTATTGGCTGCCAAAACTGTACGATTGCTTGCCCTTATGGGATTCCTAAATTCGATACAGAGCAAAACCTCATGTACAAGTGCGACCTCTGTATTGACCGAACAAAAGACGATATTCCTCCCATGTGTGCAAGTGTATGTCCTTCAAATACCTTGCAGTGGCTAACCGAAGAGGAAATTGAGAGAAAAGAAAAACAATATAATCTTGATAATGATAAATGGGTAACGAGCATGCCACTCGAAGGCAAAACCCAGGTAAAAGTAAATTTGCCCGGTATTTTACAAGGAACAGAAAAACTGTTCTAAGGAGGATGAAAGATGGGAAACCATAACGATCAAAGACCATTTAACGAAGATAATTACACACATAATATTAATCGAAACGACGAACGTATGCTGGATCGCAGAGGTTTTATGAAAACACTCGTCGGAGCAGCAGGAGTGTTTGCTGTTGCTTCCATGCCTTGGGGTGCAGTAGCTGCTAAAGAATTAATGGGACTAAGTGAAAAAGAATATCCTCATCACAAAATAGCTGACGTAAAGGATATCCCTATAGGGGACTCGGTTGAATTTGACTATCCTAGTGACCATGATAGTGCGTTGTTAATTAGACTCAGTGATAAAAACTATGTCGCCTACCAGAATGCTTGTACCCACTTGCAATGCCCTGTTTTCTGGGAGAAGAAAGAAAGGGAAATGATCTGTCCGTGCCATCATGGAAAATTTGACGCAACTACAGGTGCACCCACAGCAGGGCCGCCAAGACGTCCTCTTCCTGAAATCAAAGTGCAAATTAAAGATGGAGCGGTTTACGCTGTTGGAGTGAAACGCTATGAGGCGTAGTTACGTTGGTGTCATCGCACTTTGTGTGACCTTATTGTTAAATATTATCTTTATGCAGCTCGCTGTCCATCAATACTTTTATGAAAACTATGCGGCTACACTCGTTTATGTTGCATTAAACCTCATTCTTTTCCCTCTATCCATTGTGATTTATAAACGGGAAGTCAAAAAAGGAGGAAGACAACCCCATGAAAAATGAAACGTTTCTTGATTTTTGCTTTATACGTGAGGGATCTGGTGGATTCTCCAAAGAAATTAACGAAATTTTCACCAATTTGTTTAAAGGTCAACGGCTTCACTGGTACCTAGATGCAAGAGTAGAAAGAGGATTAGAAATTATAGTAGCTGAAGTAAAAGGAATGAGTCGCTTTGGTTCAGAAGGTGAAGTCGAAGAATACCTTGAAGACCATGCGGACGAATCCTTCTGGAAAGTTTTGCAGGGGTATCACTTTCAAATCCATCCAGCAACGAAAGGGTGTGCGACTTGTGGGGACCGTTAACATCGAAGATCTAAACCCCTACTTATCCACCGATATTCAGGTTGGTATTTTTGGAAATGATGATGAAGACCATCCGCCGTGGCTTCAAAAAACACTGGTGAAAACTTGTTTCTGTCCTGACCACACCCACTTGCGCATCCATTTTGACGAACAAACATTTATTGCGATCCCTTTAACAAGCAAAGTAAACCGCGATCAAAATGAATGGAGCGCCTACGATCAATCAAGCGGTTTGAATTATGTCATAAAAAGAAGGAACTTACATGATGAATAAAAAAGCACAACTCCCTTTACAAACCTTAAACCTTGTCGTCGGATTTATGGTTTGGGTTCTGATTTCGTCACTTATGCCATTTATCACTGAGGATATTGCGGTAACATCTAATCAAATAGCCTGGCTAACTACCATTCCAGTCATCCTTGGTTCCATTTTACGTATTCCGATCGGATACTTTACGAATCTATTTGGCTCAAGGATACTTTTTATATGCAGTTTCATCTTATTATTATTCCCTGTCTTTTTAATAAGCATTGCCGACTCATTTGCTGATCTACTCATTGGGGGATTTTTAATTGGGATAGGAGGAGCTGTATTTTCTGTAGGCGTAACATCCTTGCCTAAGTATTATCCAAAAGAACGACACGGAGTCGTTAATGGTATTTATGGAGCGGGTAATATCGGAACTGCTTTAACAGCATTTATGGCCCCGGTTATTGCCACTAATTGGGGATGGACGTTTACCGTTCAGCTTTACCTCGGAATCTTAGCGCTGTTTATTATGGCTAACTTTTTCTTAGGAGACAAGAAAGAAACAAAAGAAAAAACACCGATTATTCAACAGTGGAAGAGTGTCTACCGTAACGAAAAACTTTGGGTACTCTGTTTATTCTACTTTATTACATTTGGATCATTTGTAGCTTTCACTGTTTATCTTCCTAATTTTTTAGTGAACAATTTTGAATTGGATAAAGTTGATGCAGGGTTGAGAACGGCTGGTTTCATTGCGATAGCCACATTTGCCCGACCTGTTGGTGGCTGGCTCGCTGATACCTTTAATCCTCTCGTTCTATTAATGTATGTGTTTGGAGGATTCACCTTTGCAGCCATGTTATTATCGTTTGCTCCATCGATTCATTTGTACGCTACTGGATGTTTAGTAATAGCTGTATGTGCAGGGGTTGGTAACGGAGTCGTCTTTAAACTTGTTCCTACCTATTTTCAAAAACAATCAGGTATCGTCAATGGAGTTGTCGCTGCTGTTGGGGGTTTAGGAGGTTTCTTCCCACCGTTAATTTTGACTCTTCTTTATCAAATCAATGGTCACTATGCGATTGGTTTTATGGCACTCTCACAAGTAGCCTTAGCAAGTTTCATTATTGTGCTTTGGATGTATTTCCATAGTAAAATCTCAATAGCTAGTAAATTAATGAAGACTACACCGTTAGGCATTATGGTTACCAATAACCGCGGAAAGATAATATCTGTCAATCCAGCATTCTCTGAGCTTACCGGATTCCCTTTAAAAGAAGCTATAGGTAATAATCCTAGTATGTTAAAATCAGGGAAACAATCAAAAGAATTTTATGATCAAATGTGGCAGTCTTTAAAAGAAAAAGGTTTTTGGCAAGGTGAAATTTGGAATAAAAGAAAACAAGGCGACTATTATTTAGAATGGCTTACCATTCATGCCATTAAAGATGATGCAGGTGAAGTCACACAATACGCAGGCTTCTTTAGTGATGTAACAAGCGACAACGCGAAAGCATCCGCTGGAAATGAATAGAAGTAGCGTACTGATTTTTTAGGAATGGGAGTGTTTTCATTGATTAAAGTTCTTTTAGTAGATGATCACGCCGTCGTTCGTATGGGGCTGAATTTATTATTAGATTCCCAAGAAAACATGGTAGTCGTGGGAGAAGCCTCTGAAGGTGAGGAGGCTATTGAAAAAGCACAACAATTGCAACCAGATGTCATCTTAATGGATTTAAGTATGCCTCATGGGAAAGATGGTTTGACGGCTACCTCTGAATTGAAAAAACTTTTACCTGAAACATTCATTCTCATTCTTACCATGCATGATGATGAAGAGTATTTATTTCGCGCAATCCAAACAGGCGCTTCAGGGTGCGTATTAAAAAGCGCCCCCCATAGCGAACTTATAAGTGCTATCCAGTCTGTTAGCACGGGAAATGCTTACTTACACCCTTCAGCGACGAAAAAGTTAATGGAAGAGTACTTAGGAAGTGTAAAGAATAATGGTTCAGACCTGTTCGAAATACTATCCGAACGAGAAAAAGAAATTTTAACTTTGATAGCTAAGGGATACGCCAATAGAGAAATCGGGGAAAAGTTGATCATTAGCGTTAAAACCGTCGAAACCCATAAGAGTAACCTCATGGAAAAATTGCAAATGAGAACACGCCCTGAACTTGTAGATTATGCCTTGAAAAAAGGGTTACTTGGATATGGTATTTAAATAAATTAAGATTGAATGAAGAGAGGTTTGTTTGATTGCAGAATCATTTGCTAAGAGTGCTGCTGGATAGGATTTATCGATGATTCAGGAACGTTTATCATCGAACAACCCTAATTCATCGCCGAAAGGAGGCTATGAAACAATTGAGAGAATCACAAACACCCAAACAAGAAGAAGCAACGATCGTAGTTGATCGAAAAGGACATATCGCTTCCATCAACGATAAAGCTCTTCGGCTCTTCGATATTGACAAAGAATCTTACATAGGAAAAAAAATTCAGGAATTATTGCCTGAACTATTTTTAGATCGAATAGAACAAGGCAGCATTCATCATTTTGCAGGCAAGCACAAAAACAACTTATCTTTATTTTTGAGAAAAACCCCTTTTCATCTGCACGGTGAAGACTATTCTCTACTCGTTATACACCCTAATCAAGAGCAAGCTTTATCTGGAGAAGAACCGAAAAAAATATTGAATGAGTTACTTGATATGAAGTTTGCCTTAGATGAGTCTACGATTGTGGCAATCACAAACAAACAAGGGAAAATCAAATATGTAAACGATCAGTTTTGCAAAATCTCCAAATATTCACGCGAAGAGTTGCTTGGCCAAGATCATGTTATTATTAATTCCGGGTATCATTCACAAACTTTTTTCAAAGATCTTTGGAGAACCATTGGACAAGGAAACGTTTGGCAGGGTGAAATCAAAAATAAGGCCAAGGATGGTACACCATACTGGGTGGATACAACCATTGTCCCTTTTTTGAACGATGACGGAAAGCCCTATCAATATTTAGCCATACGCTCAGAAATTACTGAGCGGAAGCGGGTAGAGGAAGAACTTAAATACACACTTACCCGCATGATGAATGTGCAGGAAGAGGAACGTAGAAGGTTGTCTAGAGAACTCCATGATGGTATCGGCCAAAACTTGTACAGCCACTTAATTACCATCAGTCGATTAAACGCTGAAACAGATCATCCGTTAGTAGAGCAAATGCTTGGGGAAGCAACAGAATTGATACAAGAAGTCCGCAATATATCGTGGCAATTACACCCTTCTGTATTAGACGATTTGGGACTCATTCCAGCCATCCGTTCGTTTATTAATCGATATTCAGAGCATAATCAGATCGATGTTGTCTTTGAATGCATGCTCGACCATCGAATAGATAATAGTATCGAAGTAACCATTTATCGGATTATTCAAGAAGCTCTTACAAACATTCGTAAATATGCCTATGTGAAAGAAGCATCAGTTAGTATTCGTGAGTTTGATGAAATTATTCGAGTCATGATTAATGATAAAGGCAAAGGATTTGATAGTGAGACTATTTCAAAGGGGATTGGATTAGTTAGCATGGAAGAACGAGCCAAAGCGGTGCAAGGAAACTTAGATGTTACTTCGTCCCCAAACAAAGGAACCACTATTATACTCGAAGTACCTCAAGACCTTAAATCCTGAGGTACTTCGTAATGCTCTTGATTGAATCCTACTAGATTACTCATTAATCGAACAAGGATGACCTTCCTTCAATACAAGCAAAAAAAGGCCTATTTTTATTTAATATAACGTGCTAACAAGTAAGGCAGGAAGACACCAACAACTGCTGGTGGGAAGTACATGCCAAATCCTAAGAAAAGATAACCAAGGACTCTTCCCCCCTCTTGATCCTTTATACTTTTTCGTTGAAGGGCGTTCATTCGCTCTTTTAAGCGTTGATCTAAATCTAACTTACTCCAAACGACTAAGGCTAAGAATTGGATACATAAACTAATATTCAAACCTACAATAGTCCAACCTATTAGAAAGAAAGCAATGAAAAGCAGTGTCATTCCAACCATTGCCCACCAGGCATACGTATGGCGCCATCCTTTTTCTTCAATTGGCAATACGGATAATATAGGCTGTCCCCGAAACTGATCAGCAAATAAGGATGCGGCCATTTCGATATAGACAAAGAAAGCAATCGGAACCGATATATATATGACCCAATCTGCTTGAAAAGGTAGAATGCCAATGATAATTATGCCGATACCCACCGTTTTCCAAACAAACCCAAATTGTTGATGCAAATGACTACGCCAAAGACGATGGTAGAGCTGATAAATATTCGTAAAACGATGTTTAGCTCGACGGTTTCTTAAAAACGTTTGTAATATTCCGTAACGCTTCGGTGGTTTAATAGGCACCTTCGTCATGTGACTGATCAATTGAATGTTCCACACCCTTGCATCATTCATTTCCACTACACGTCCCCAATCCACATGTCTTAGAAGACGAGGCATTAAATAAATATTTATCCCAAGCAAGCCGAGCCCGAGGAATAAACCTATAAGGGATTCATTCCATTCTAAGAAGATCGTCACCCAGCGAAAAGCACCAACAATAAAGAAAATACTTACTATAACTATAAGCTTCAGCCAACGTCTAAGTGAATATAATTTCCAATGGAGGAACATGGAAAGCGTAAAAAACAGGCTATAGCTTAAGGTGAAATATAATAATAATGAGTATGAAAACGGAGTAACCATCCCTAAAATAAGTGCCAGTAAAAAAGTCCCGAACATATGCCAAAATCCTCGTTCGATGGCCATATGCCACAACAATTGAAGACGCGTATGCGGCAACATACTTAGCTTGAGTTCAGAGGTTGTAAAAGCAATCCCCGAGTAAAAAAAAGATTGAGCGCAGGCACGCAGCAAAACAACAGATGGCAGAATCCACACCCATTCTTCAAGGTTGATCTGCCATCTTTCCACTAGTGGTAAATATTGATTTAACCAATCTGCAACCATAAATAAAAAAGCAATCCCAAAGATCATGCAATAAACCATTAATGTTACATCAAACGCTAATTGAAACGCCTGCTTATAAAGATCAAGTTTCTTCCTAAACCTTTGCTGCCGGACCCACCTGTACACCTCCCACGTAGAGAAGTTCATTTGGAGTCCCTCCGATCTAATTTTTCAAAATGCTCGATCTTTCCTAAAGAGGAAATACATCCATCTGTTAACATCACGAAGTCATTGGCGAGGTCATGCACCTTATCAAGTTGATGGGTGGTTAATAGAATGCTTGTGCCTTGTTCCCTTCTTTCGCATAAAAGTTTTTCAAGATCGGCACCCGCATACACATCCAACCCCATAAATGGTTCATCAATCAGAAGAAGCGGGACATCCGGCAGTAAAGCACAAATCGTTTGAGCCTTCTGTCTCATCCCTTTTGATAAGGATTCAGGGTATTCATCCAGCCGGTCCATAAGTTCAAATAGTTCCGTGTATTTATTGACTCGTTCAGCGAATATAGCATCCGGGATATCGTAGCTTTTTTGGTACAATTGAAAGTGTTGAAATACCGTTAATTCATTAAGAAGGAGTGGCTCTTCTGGAATATAGCTGAACTGATACTTATAATCCGCAAAGGTCTCATCCTGATTCATACCATTGATCAGGATGGTTCCCTCCGATTTCTCTATAGATCCGATAATTGCTTTCATAAGTGTCGACTTCCCCGCACCGTTATGACCAACGAGGGCAGTTATGCGGCCAGGGATCATTTCAAATGTGACATCTTTTAAGATAGAAGTATCGTTTATCTTTACGGTACAATTATTTACTTGAAGCACAGATTGGAAGTCCATCCTAACTCCTCCGTCAAATGTTTTCCTATTACTACGTTTATGCGAGAATATAAGTTTCATTATCTTTGATCAGTGGAAACAAAGAAGTGGAGAGCTTTTCCATGAAAAGCTCTCCACTTTTATTAAGACTGTTCTGTAACTTCTGTTAACTGTTGAGAAGAAGAGGCTACTTGCGCGACCGCATCATTGATCTCTTGAATCACCTGCGCGAATCCTTCTAGTTCCTTCTCAATCCCTGTGTTATACTCCTTATTCTGCCCCATGGCATCCACGATTTCGGTGAAAAAGTGATTTATTTGATCCATCTTATCCGTACCATCTACTATGAGTTGGTCAATATCAACGACGTTGTTAGAAACCTTATGGATCTGACCATTTGTCGATTGAATTAATTCAGACACTTCTGAAACCGAACTCTTCGTTTGTTCGGAAAGTTTCCGCACTTCATTAGCTACAACTGTAAAACCAGCCCCGTGCTCCCCAGCTCGTGCCGCTTCAATCGACGCATTTAACGATAGTAAATTTGTCTGCTCAGCAATGGAGGAAACGATTGTAACGATTTGGCTAATTTCTTCTGCTACATTTTTCAGTATATCCATTTCATCAGTAATTTGCTTAATGCTATTTTGAATATGATTCATTTGCTTTTGTTGTAGTTCAAGCTGTTGTTTTCCTTCAGTCGACTGACCTTCGACATTTTGAGCGATTTCTGTCCCCTTTTTCGAGTCTGTGAGAATTTTATCGGTTTGCTCGGTTAGCTGTTCAGTAGAGGCACTCGCCTGCTGAGATATAGCGGCTAACTCCTCAGACATTTCATCAATTTTACGATAGGCATTATTCTTTTTCTCAGCTTCTTCCTCACGAATTCTCACGTTCTCCTGTTCAAATAAATCGAGGACAATTTGTTGTTCCAAGTTTAGTATTTTCGTAGTAGCACGGATCGCCTGACTGTATTCTTCCACGTCGATTATTTCCTTCTTCAGGATATCTAAAAGTGACAATAGCAAGTCCTGGAAAGCACACATATACCATTTCGGTTGTAATCCGATGTGAACGTGTACTTCTGCAATTTTTTTCCTCTTTCCTATAAAACGAGTATCAATCACACCATTAAACATTTCTTGAATATGTATCGTTAGTGTTTTCTTTAGTCGTTCAACCGAGCTATTGTCATTAATAATATCCATCAATGAATCTTGATGCTCGAGGTTTTTATAAAATTGGTTCACAATGGGTTCAATATTTTCAGTTACCAATGGTTGTAAAGCTTTTAATATGGATAAATCATGTTTGGTTAGTCCAATCATTTTAAATTGCTTTTCAAGTTCCGAACCATTTTCTAGTTCGATTTTCCCCTGGAAGGAAGTATCTAACACGAGGGTAGTTGATTTTGTTTTTGTTGCAAAAAGCTGGAACATATAATACCTCCAATAAGAATAAAAAATCTCGTTTCTATTTATATCGGCCTTATTTCCTATACTCTTTAGGAAGATAACCTCCAGCCAATAAAAAAACTGCATTTTGGTCACATAAGTGTCAAAAAGCAGTTTGAATGGAAAGTATTAATGTTCGTATTTCCGCAAAATATGACTTTATCGCGAATCAAGATGAAAGCAGGGATACATATAAAGAAGGGGGAGCCTCGATTAACTCCCCACAAAGTTCTAGTTCCACACTTCCTCAGCAATCTCCACCACATGACGGATTTTTGCCCACTGTTCTTCTTCTGTTAAAATATTTCCTTCTTCCGTTGACGCAAAGCCACACTGTGGGCTTAGGCAAAGTTGTTCTTCAGGAAGATATTCTGCTGCTTCCGCGATACGAGCTTTAATATTCTCTTTATTTTCAAGCTCTGGGAACTTCGATGTAACCAAGCCAAGCACGACTTTTAAATCACTTCGTTTCACGTGACGAAGCGGTTCGAGTCCACCAGAACGTTCATCATCATACTCGAGGAATAGGCCATCGACTTTCAGCTCGTTGAATAGCGTTTCAGACACCGCATCATACCCCCCTGAAGAAGTATATGTAGAGCGGAAATTGCCTCGACAAATGTGCATCGTTATCGTCATATCCTCTGGACGATCCGCAATCGATTCATTAATCGCTTGGACAAATAAACGGCGCAATTGATCAGGCATTTGCCCACGTTCCTCTATCATTTTCAATCCCTTTTCGGAAAAAAACACGGCCCATGATGTGTCATCCAGCTGTAAGTAACGACAACCAGCATCGTAAAACGCTTGAATTGCTTTTTTATAAGCTTGCGTCAAATCCTTCAATAATACCTCTTCCTCTGGGTAGACTTCTTTGTCAACATCCCCTCTAAAGAAAAGCATGTTTGGACTAGGAATCGTAAACTTTGCAACATGATCATCCCCAACTACTGAATGGAGAAATTTATAATCCTCAAGCATCGGGTGATCATTAAAATCAACCTTATCGACAACACGAACAGAATGAGCTTTCGTCTCCACACCATTAAATTGAATACCTTGGTCAGCTTCAAATCCTTCTACACCAACTAAACCTTCTAGAAAATCAAAATGCCACCAAGCGCGACGTAAATCACCATCTGTGATCGACTGAAGGCCTGCTTGTTTTTGCTTTTCTACTAGATTAATAATTTCTTCATCTTCAATATTCCGTAGTTCTACGGCAGAAATTTTCCCTTTTTCCTTTTGAAGACGTGCTTGTTTAATTCTCTCAGGTCGGAGAAAACTTCCGACATGGTCCCCTTTAAATGGAGCTCGTTTAGTGTGTACCATATGAACCCTCTCCTTTTATAAAAATCGACATTAAAAAAAGCCCCTTCTGATAAGAAGAGACTCTCGTATGTAAGAACGGTCCTCTTCTTATCTTTCAAGCTCACCGCTTGTCGGAATTAGCACCTTGTTTACATACAGGTTGCTGAGGCGTCCCAGGGCCATACCCTCGACCTCTCTTGATAAGAAATCTGCTACTATTTAAATGTCGTATACCTAATATCGTATCAATTTTTCTATAAAAACGAAAGACCTAGACTTAATCCCTTTACGGATTGGTCTTTATCCGCGAACGTCTGTGATTTGGGTCCTTTTTTATATCAAAATGTTCGTCTGCTTTCCACCTGATCCGCAGATGGCATCCCAACTTGTGCCCCCACACTTTCCACAGTAAAAGATGCTGCCACATTTGCATAAGCTATCGCTTTTTCCACAGAGTATTCAGCCCCCAAATAAAAAGCCAATGCTCCATTAAACGTATCACCTGCTCCTGTTGTATCAACTACTTCCACAAAAACGCTAGGGATAATCTTATCATTGTAGCTTGCCCCTCGTGGTCCTAATGTTGTAATCAACTGATCCTTATAGTTATTTTCGAGAAAAAGCTTCTCTGCTTCCTCTTCATTTGGAGTAATGTATGTACAATCAGCCCACGCCTCCTGAGGTAAATCAATTGCAGGAGCTGGATTTAAAATAAACGGAATCCCATGGTCCTTACAAAAGGAAGCACACCATTCCACCGTCTCTTTAGGCACTTCCAATTGACTTAACACAACATCACTCTGGCGCAGCGTATCTTTAAACGACTCAACAAACTCCACCGTAACTTCTTCATTAGCACCAGAAACCACCATAATCCGATTATCATGATCGTTTAATAAAATATTTGCAACTCCTGTCGCTCGGCTCTCAGAAACCCCAACCGTGCTCGTCTGAATATTCTCCTTCTTCAAAAGCTCAAGAAGTTCCTTACCAATCGCATCATTTCCAACTTTACCAATAAAAGAAACATCTCCTCCTAAACGTGTGGCAGCAACAGCTTGATTAGCTCCTTTCCCTCCAGGTTTCATCGTGAACGCTTCGCCAAAATTCGTTTCCCCATTGTTAGGAATGCGCGAAATGGTAGTGAGTAGATCCATATTAATGCTACCCACGACGGTGATCTTGGGTGTTTTCATGCTATTTCTCCTCTCAAAAACTTCTTTGTTTGAATTAATTTTTGTATCAACTCAATATAAAAATGAACTCGTCTATATTCTCCCTCCATCAATGGCTGCTCGTTCTCTTTGATCCTTTTCTCTGCTCCTAACGACGGAATCATAATAAGGATGATCTGTATGATGTAGAGATTACACTACCTCTGGATGCGCCCTTCCCTTTATTAGTATAAACGAAACCGTTACTAGTTCTCTCTAAGTTGGAAGCCTTAATGTATTGGTTGTTCATCCACTTTAACGGTTACTTCATGGATAAGTTTCCCTACTATAGAACCATAAAAATATTCTCGTGCTTGAATCCTGTAAGACTAAAAAAGCCAGAATCCCATTTTGGATCTGGCTTTAAAAGTATTATAAGTTAACTGTAACGTCTGCATCTGCACGAAGTTTTTCAACTAGCTTTTGAGTTGCTTCTCCTTCTTTTTTACGCTTCACTTGTTTAACGAGATCTGGTTTTGCTTCTTCAAAAGATGGGATTTCTGCGCTTTCACCATTTCCCTCACTCATTTGCTCTTGCTGGGCTTTCACCTGTTCATAAGCTTTTTCTAATTCTTCTTCCGTTGGCTCGATATCTCCAGCTTCACTAGCAATAACCTGATCTAGTTTCACTTGCATTTCAACCTGAGACATGACTTCTTCTTTCCCCATGCCTTGTTCTTCCAGAGCAGTCAAGAATTTATCCTTGGATTCTACCCCATTTTCCTCAGCTAATCCCGTTAGTGTTTCATCAATTTCTTCTTCTGAAACCTCAATATCACGGCTGGTTGCTTCTTGGATAAGAAGCTCCTGACCAACCATACTATCAGCAATCTGTTTCTTTAACTGATCCTGGTCAACCTCTTCCCCAGTCATCTGTGACTGCATAGCCATTTGCTGAAACTGTCCTTCATACGTTGTCTTAAACTCTTCTGCCGCTATTTCTTCACCGTTTACTTCAGCAACAACTTCAGGAATGCCTTCTAAGTCCGGCTCAGGCATTTCAGGCTGTTCTGTGTTTCCTTCACTTCCTTCACTACCTTCGCTTTCCTCTTCTTGCGTTTCAGTTTCCTCATTATTGTCTTCAGCCGATTCATCTGTATCATTGCATGCAACGGTTACAGATAAAAGAAAGGCTAGTGATAAACTTAATAACCATTTTTTATTCAATGTCATTCCCCTTTCTTATTCATAATGTAGCTATTGTAACATCTGCCTATTGGCTGTAAACACACCAATTATGTACACTGAAGCATTATAATGTCCTCAATAATCCGTTTGTAGACTGTCATAAAAGGAATGTAATAATAGTAGGTCTTGCCTTTTCAATAAATGTGGAAAATCTGTGGAAAATGATACGACACTTATAGTTATTACGTTGAAACAAACCATGTCTCGCCAGTTGTACAGTATACTTTGAGATGGACGAGATATATAAACAAAACATTCACTTATTGATCCCGGGTTAGAAACAAGCAACTGCCCCAAAACAAAAATAAAGGAGGCGAACCCCTTATGTTTAGGATTCGCTCCACTATTCTGGAAGAGATAATATCAGTTTTCGCAGCATCCAATACCTATGAGCTAGTATTAATATAATAGTCATTCAGTTAAGTAAAAACTATCAGCAACTTTGACTAATTCATCTTTAGAAACGCTATCTTCATAAGTAATTAATTCGTAGTAAATCTTATCTTTTCCCCATTTTAATATCTTTGAGTTTTCGTCCACTCTCTCACCATATCTTCCCTCAAGGTTTTCATTTATCTTTACACTTTCTTCAGTAAAATCAAATGCATTTTGTATCTTAGTAGCACTAAAAGTAGTCTTACCATTATCTTTGCTTATAAAGGTAACAAATAAAAAGTTTTTTTGTCCTCAGATATGCTTTCCACATCCACTTCTGTTTTAGAAGGATTATAAGGAAGAACCTTAGGAATTTCAGGGGTGAAAGACAACTCTTTAAGAGCATCATTCAATTTTGTTTTTTCGTATTCAACAAAGCCACTTGTTGAGCCATTACTGCAACCAATTAAAATCACAATCATTACAATGAACAAGAAAACATGCCTCTTCAAAAAAATACTCCTAACTTCACAACCTCTATGTACTGTTTAAAAAGGATAATCACTGACTTTCTTAATAGTAGGTTGGATATCATACAAAATAGTACTTCTTCCCAACCTGAACTCTTCTGCTGAATTAAACCTAGCCCAAGAGTCAGATTACTGTACTAGTTATTAGCCTGAATTTTTAATTTTAACAAAAAACACCGATTCATTTATATTTTATAAATGGAAGCAGTGTTTCTTCGTTTTTTATTATTATTTTCGCAAAATCTTCTCCATCGCTTTTCCCTTTGCTAATTCATCAATCAGCTTATCCAAATAGCGAATTTCCTGCATAGTTGGTTCTTCGATGTCTTCCACTCTGACACCGCAGACCACACCTTTAATCAAAGTACGTGAAGGATTCAGTTGGGAAGCTTCTTCAAAGAAGGCCTCAAAGTTTGTCTGCTTTTCCAGTTGCGCTTCTAACTCTTCCTGGCTATACCCTGTCAACCAACGGATGATTTCATCGACTTCTGCTTTCGTACGCCCTTTTTTCTCTGCCTTCGTAACATAATGAGGATAGACACTTGAGACACTCATTGTATAGATCTTATGTTTGGTCATGATACATCCTCCCTTTCTTTTGATACATTGTTCTCCAATTATATCATTCAAAAGTGATTTTGATTTCTCATGGCACGATATAATCCTTCATATACTCAATACTTATGTAATATAGGAGAGTTCTCTATTGAGCATTGCCCTCTTTAGCTAAAGGTTTGTTTTCAAGATTAATCAGTACCATCTGCTTTTCTTTCCCAAGTCACCTCATACAACCATTTGAAAAAAGTTGCAAAAAAAGAGAAACCAATTATCTCTACAGGGTTTAATGATGAGAACAATACCTGCCATAATGAAAAACCGGCAATCATAAATAAGAAGAACCTAAAATAACTTAACACCTTTACCACCTCTATTTTACCCTTTGAGACTATCATATTTTTTGATACCATCTATCTTTATCTTAACAATCTGAATAGGAGAAAAGAGATCGTCCATATTGAACAATCGCCCCTTTACCGGAAGACTTGATTTCGAGATGTCCTCGAGTTGAATTAAAACTACCGTAACCGCTTGTTGAAGAAGAAAATTTAAAATTATTCACCTATTATTTTTCACGTTTCCATTCAATCGCTTTTCGTTCCAGATCTTGTACAAAATCATTTTTACCCTCACTATATCGTTCGATGTCTTTGGGGAACTGTTTAGAAAGTCTTTCTTTTAATTTCCCATATTCAATCATATCTTCACTATGCGATTTCAGGTAGTCACGGACTGCAAGATGACGTTCTATTTCAAAGTTATTATCATTTTGAAAAAAATGAATTTGGTGTGTCCTGTTCTCTCCACCTTTTCTAAAATACCTTCTTCCTATAATTCCTAACTCCCCAAGTGGCTCATAGCCTATTTCAATCATTTTTTCATTAAAATCATCAACTTTTTCAACATTATTAACTACTGGCATGATATCGATGATTGGCTTAGCTTTTAAGTTGGGTACTGCTGTACTACCTATATGATAAATTTCAACAAGTTCATCATTGAATATTTCTCGTATTTTTAGTGCTTCCTTTTTGTACAGTTCATTCCAGTTTTCATCATACTCTGTAACAATAATGTTCAAAGCACGGTTAACCATTAAATATCCCCCCTTCGCTACATTTATTTTAACATTTTCTCTTCAACTCCTCTTTTCGATAGCACAATAAGCACTATCCACTGTGCAGCTATCACCTCCATTAGTGAAATACAAAAGACATTCAATATGCAAAATTAAGTTTAACGAAATATTTTTTTCATCTAATTACCCCTTACTTTCAGAGCCTTGATCCCTTTTGATTATCACAAAAAACAGGAATGAATTGTTTGAAAAAAATCCTAACTAGCGTGTTGAGATGATAAATGTATAAAAAATCCAGCAAAAGAAAAACTAATTGTAAAATAAAGCTCTTTTGCAAGGTGGTTTCAATGGATGGACAACTACACGAATGATAATACTGCTAGACGCTACACAGCCCATGTTACTACTTTGGGGACTACACAACTCCATTTAAGAAATCCCTATATCATAGCTTGGTGGAGTGCAGCATTTCCCGGATTTGGACATTTACTATTGTCTAAATATCTTCGTGGTTTTGTTTTATTTATCTGGGAAGTTATTGTTAATCTCAATGCGAATGTTAATTTATCCATGGTTTATTCATTTCAAGGTGAAATAGATATGGCTAAAGATATATTAGATACTAGGTGGCTTTTAGCATATATACCAGTTTATCTATTTGGAATCTGGGATAGTTACCGAACAACAGTAGATATGAATAAAGTTTACCTTTTAGCAGAACGAGAAGAACATCGCTTTAATTCTTTCGGTTTAGGTGCGCTTGAAATTAACTATCTAGATAAGAGAAATCCAGTGATGGCTTTTATTTGGTCTTTATTTGTTCCTGGACTTGGTCAACTTTATATACATAGAATATTGACCGCCTTTTTCGTTATTACTTGGTTTGTTATCTTTTCTTACTTTTCTCATAGCCTTGAAGCTGTTTCGTTGCTGTTTCTCGGAGAATTACAGGAGGCCACAACGGTGTTAAAACCTCAATGGCTATTATTTTTCCCATCACTTTATGGTTTCGCTATTTTTGATTCATATATGAATACAGTGGAGAACAATAAGCTTTACGAGAAAGAACAGCGAAAATTTTTAAAAGAAAATTTTCAAGCTTCTACTTTCAAAGTAAATAAAGGACAAAAGAAGGAGTGACGAAATGCAGCTATTTTCAACTTTCGAAAATAACTCCTTTCTAGAATTAGCCATTTCAATCCTGAAGAAGAAGGGTATTAACGAAGAAAATATTTATGCCGTTCCCCTTGATAATCGAAAGGATGAGCGGCAGATCTTTGATACCATTCATCGTTCAGATGGTACTTCACTCATTGACATTGGGATGGTTCTTGCAACAGCATTTTCTGTAATAAGTACCAGTATAGGGTTTAAGTTAGCGTGGGGCCCTATATACTGGGGATTAATTGGTGCATTTACAGGATTCATTATTGGTCTTGCTATTCGAGTTTTTACAGAAAAGGTACTCAAAAAGAAAAACAGACTATTAAAAGGTAAACAATCAGAAGTTATTTTAATAATAGATTGTGAGGAAACACAGGCTGAATTAGTAGAGAATATTTTGTGGAGTCATTATGCTTTAGGCGTTAGAAAAGTTAAGTGAATTTTATAAGCACAAGGTTTTCATAGTCAACTCGATGAAGTTTTTGAAAAGGAATGGTAAATAATCGATTTATGAATGAACAAGATACTCGCTATTTAGATAAGTGATAGGAAGAGGCAGTTTAGTAGCAGAGACAAAATAGAATTGTGTTTAGGGGTATTTGAGTACTGAGTAGAACTGTTTTCCGCTGAAGATGATACATATGTTAAATATTCTTCAGGATTAATGCTCTTATTGTTGTCTTTTCTTTAGTCACCTTCTAAGCGATGTTATATTAAACGAATAGTACATAATAGGAGGGAAATGGTAATGGAACAAATCAGATGGGGAATTATCGGTTGTGGAGACGTTACAGAAGTGAAAAGTGGGCCTGCCTTTAACTTGGTAGAAGGCAGTTCCCTTGTTGCGGTTATGAGAAGAAATGCTGATCTAGCAAAAGACTATGCTATTCGTCACGGTGTTCCTAAATGGTATGATCGAGCTGAAGACTTAATTCATGACGAAGAAGTGGATGCTGTTTATATCGCTACACCACCTTCGACTCACAAAGAGTATACTATCTTGGCCGCTAAAGCAGGAAAACCTATTTATGTAGAGAAACCGATGGCCATGAACACAAAAGAATGTGAGGAGATGGTGGAGGTATGTAAACAAGAGCAGGTACCATTATATGTTGCCTACTATCGACGTGCATTACCCCGTTTCTTGAAAGTGAAAGAACTGTTAGAAGCTGGTGAGATTGGGGAAATTCGTTTTGTTTCCATACAACAAACACAACAAATAATCGAAAAAGATGAAAATGGAGAATGGCCTTGGAGAGTTTTACCTGAGATAAGTGGTGGAGGTCTCTTTTATGATGTTGCTTCGCATACATTAGATCTGTTCGATTTTTTAATAGGACCTATAAAAAAAGCTAAAGGAATAGCTGTAAATCAAGCAGGTTCCTACCCCGCTGAAGATATGGTAAATGGGATCGTGGAGTTTGAAAACGGTGTTATTGGAAATGGGGTTTGGAGTTTTTCCTCCTATAAAAATGAAGATATGAACCGTATCGTAGGATCTAAAGGAGAAATCTTATTTTCTTCCTTCGATGAAAAACCAGTTACCATTATTACAGAAACAAAAAGCAAACAACATATCATTGAACACCCGAAACACATCCAAAAAGATTTAATTCAAGCTATTGTTCAGGAACTACTTGGTAAGGGAACTTCTCCAAGCACAGGAGAAACAGCTCTTCGCACGAACAGAGTAATGCAAGAGTTTGTTAAAAGTTATTACAGTTAAGTAGGTAATAAAAGTCTGATGTTCTGTGAATAAATAGTTCGGTTTTGGAGTACAAAAACATATGTAGAGGGAAAAATAGCAACAGAATTATCGAACCAATAACATACTAAATAACATGACAATTGGTAAAGAAAAACGCTTGGACATTTTAATATCCAAGCGTTTTTCTTTATATTTTCTTCTTCAACTAAAGCATCCTTTAGCTTCGAGAGATGTTGCTTCCGTTATGGTTGAAAGTGCTTGGAGGTCCGGGGAGATTCCCAAGCCCCCTTCGATGTGTGAGAAACGAATCCCTTTCCCAGAAGGGCTATCTTCCACTATCCGTGTTCTATGGCAATGAACCTCTCTATATCAAGGATTTTAATAGGACCGCCCGCTATCAAGATTTGCATGCAAACTTAGGAATGGCTACCTTTTCTTGAAGGGCTATCAAGACACTTATATGGTAAAGGGGCGGAGGGAAACGGTGAGACTCCTATGGGATGTGCGGGACAGCTGAGACCCCACAGGACGGAGTCCGAGGAGGCTCAGCGCCCGCCCCATGGAAAGCGAACCGTTTCCCGCAGCCCCTACATTCACACAAACATCTCGAATTCAAGTCTTCAACAATACGGTTTCGTTAGTTTAATTGTAATCGTCCACAATCTCTCTATATATTTTAACATAAATCCCAATATTCCTTTTGGTTTACCACAATCAACATTACAAATTGCACCATAATTAGCCTAGTATTTAGCACGTTGACTATAGCTATTGTCACTATGTTATTTGTGGAGTGATTTTGTATGCTAATTTATATGTTAAATACCGATATTCCTTGTTATTTCATGTTTTGTACTCGAAAAATGAACCCGTTATTCTATGAACATCAGACTTTTATTAGTGAAAGGAATAGAGTTAAACGCTGAATTACTTCGGTTAACATTAAGATTTTAAAAGACCTATAATTGCAGAGGAACGAGGAACAACCACAATTCATTAGACAAGAATGATAACCTCCTTCAAGGCAACATCTGTAACAACTGTTTCGAAATTATGACCTTTTCGTACAGCGACTTCATTTATGTCAATGATACGCAGAGCGAATGTGCTAGGGACTAATCGAAAAACAAAGAACACTTTTTGTCACTTTTAAATCAACCATAAACGGGTACCTGCAAGAAAATAAGACCTACAATCAAGCCTGGCCTTAATCTATTCTATAATCCGAATATTCAACCCTCTATTCAATTCTCAGCCATAATACCCCCTTGCTCAGGACTCTCGTTTACCCCGCTTCATGCGACGATACTTCTCTGCATGTAATGCTTTTCTTTTATTCTCGGAGTAGTCAAAGTTCTGCACATGGTGAAGTACTACCTCTGATTCCGCAAGCAACTCTTCATCGTTTAGCTCCACAGCTCGTGATTCCATGTGAAGAGCATTGCTATATAGCAACTTTTTCCCGCCGTCCATATCTCCTTCATCAAAAAGGTGCAGCGCTTGCTCCAATTGCTTTGCTGATTTCGTAATCTCTATCTGCTTCTCAACAGATGGATTCGGTTGTGAAGATAACTTTTCCAAGTCTGATGTGTATTCGATTGTAATCGTACGCTGAAACTTGCATTCCTTTACGCCATAAGTAACATCCATAAAGGACCAATCCACATGAAGCATGTCAGCGAGTCCTTGTTTGTGGGAAGGCAGAGAACATTCGATCAGGACTGATTTCTTCTCCTTCGAATACGAATCACCCAACCGAACTTCTATTCCTTCATCGGTTTCCTTCGAATGATAGCCAGAAATATTTTTAATTTTAACCCCCGGAGCTGGTGTTAGGTTTAGCGAGACATTTTGAGCCACTACAGATAAGAGTCCATCTAATTCTTTTTCAAAAATGTTAGGAATCGTTTCTAATTGATCAATGAAGTGATAATTACCATTACCAGCATTGGCAATCCCTTCAAGCAGCTCCTCATCGAAATGATCTCCCACTCCCATCGTTGTAATTACAGCCCCTGCAGTAGAGTAATCTTCCGCTATCTTTTGTAGATTGATTGCATCGGTAATCCCGGAATTCGCTACACCATCAGATAACAGAATGACTCGATTGACATACTCCTTCGTTTTCTGTGTCAAAATGTTTTGGCACCCTTGAATCAATCCACCACTTAAATTGGTTATCCCTCCCGTTTCAATCGTATCGATGCGATTTTTTAATACATTCTTGTTCGTAACGTTTTGTGAGTGAAAGACTGTGTCGACCTCATCATCAAAAACAACCAGATTCATGATGTCATAATTAGATAGTTGATTAACGACGAATTTACTTGCTTCTTTACAATATTCCAATGGTTCTCCCGTCATGGATCCGCTTCTATCTAACACAAGCGAAAGATTGATCGGTGATCGATTAACTTCATTACTTTCCTGCGAATTCAATTCAAGTAATAGAAACACCGAATCATCCCCGGTAGTTGGCACAACAGGCATTTGGTGGGCATGAGACAATTCTACACTTTCACTCATTATTCATCACTCCTCATAGAATGTTCGTTCACTGTAAGTAAATAATAGCACCATAAAAAAATAGACCCTTACCTAAAAAAGGAAGGGTCTAACCTAAGAATTGTATATATTATACATTTTATTCACTTGCTCTTGAATCTCTTGTCTTAATTCAGGAGGCTCAATTACTTCCGCGTTTCCTCCCCAATTTAACAGCCAGCCTACAAGCCCATCACTTATAACTGCCTTTGTTTTTAAAGTAAAATAGCCATCATCAGATGCATCAATCGGGACATTTTTTCCAAATCGGTCGATAATCACATTAATTAAATGGTTGGCGAACTTCACTTTGATCCATTTCTCTGTTCCGGTAAACATATGAAAAAGTGTCTTCGTATACTTAGAAGAGTCAAACTCCTCTTTCTGTTGAAAAACTTCTCCGATAACTTGAAGTTTCACCATCCGATCAACCCGAAAATGACGGATTTCTTCATGTTCAGGCGACCAGCCAATCAAGTAATAATAATCACGGTTCCACACGAGCGCGTATGGATGAAGTTTATATATTTTGCCCTCTCGACTTAAAGCGAATTCCTTATCTACACCGTATCGTCCATATTGAAAGTGAATCACATGATGATCATTAATCGCATTGTGCAAATCATAAATGACATACTTCACTTTATTCGATTGACTGTGGGCTATCTCCTCGATATGCAACTGGTTCTCCAATTTGGCCGCCAAATGCTCACTCGTCAGCTTCTTGATCTTTCCAATTAAACTCTCTTTTTCCGATTTCGTAATAAACCGTGCTGAAACAACGGCATCACTCAGCAAACGTAACTCCTGAATCTCAAATAAACGATTCTGATGGCTATAGTATTTCGGCAACCCATTTGTCTCTTGATTAACGATTAAGTCGACGACATCAGATTCCTCGAAACAATCAAGGTCAACTTTAATTGATTTTTTACTAAAACCATAGAATGAATCAAATTCCTTGTTTAAAAGATCCGTGATTTCGCTGAGTGTGCGTTCGTTTTCTTCGTCTGTATGTTTTTCCAGGATGTTTTTAAGAACGAGGACGCGTTCTCGGGTGTTGAGTTTATCCATTAAATGAACCCCCTCACGTTTTGAAGAACTTTTATATTAACTATTTCCAATAAAATCCTATTTATCTATATAGCTTATCATTAATCCATTTCAGGAAAAATGCTATTATAATATGAGACAGTGTCAACAGAGGAGGAACTAACTTGAAAAAGACCGTAAAAGTCGTCGCTGCAATTATCGAAAATGATCACAATGAAATTCTGTGTGCCTTGCGTTCTCCCGAAATGGCTATTCCCAACACGTGGGAGTTTCCTGGTGGAAAAGTGGAAGATGGGGAAAGTCTAAATGAAGCATTAGAAAGAGAAATAAACGAAGAACTTTCATGTAGTATAGACACTTTTGACGTATTCGATGAGAATGTTCATGAATATGACGCTTTTATTATCCAATTAATTGCTATTAAAGGAAAATTAATCGAGGGGCAGCCAACACCTAGCGAGCATTCTAGTTTAATTTGGTTAAAACGTGAAAATTTACATTCCCTCGTATGGGCTCCTGCCGATATTCCAGCAGTGGAACAGTTAGTAAATGAAGTGTAGTCCTTGACTACACTTCATCTGTTAATTCCGTATATGAATTTGCCAGGACTCACTTTCTAGTTCCAGAATAATAGTCATTATTGGTTTATTACCTTCATAATTAATCGTGTTTTCTTTTCTTCTGTGTATTCAAATATATAAGATTTCGTATGCAAGCTCACCTCCCTTTCATTAACAAAAAAACTCATTTAATCGATCCAGAGCTTTAGGGCTCGTAGTATTAAGATGGGTTGAAGTTATAATTTTCACCCTTGATTCCATCACTATTAAAATTCCTTTTTTATAACAATGTATGAGTATGATTACTGAATTTCTTAACCGTTCACTTTTGCAAAATTATAAACTACAAAACTTGCACATTGAAACCACTTACATAACTACGAAATAAAGAATATAATCAATTCATAAGATGATCATCAAAATTTCCACAAGTATAATTTTGCAAAAACGAGGGGATTCCTATGGTTTTGGATAAGAGGCGTGCACACTTGTTATCCATTATGAAACATTCGTCCGCTCCGGTTCCTACGAAAGATCTAGTTGAGAAAATAAAGGTATCTCAGCGGACGATTTATTATGATGTCGAACAAATTAACGATTGGTTAAAAGAACAAAACTTACCGCTCATTGAAAGTGTTCATGGTAAAGGGTTTCAACTCCCCGATCCTACCAAAGGCTGCTTGGAACATAGTCATGAACAACAATTCGCTGACTATCAATATCAGTTGTCTAGCTCTGAGCGTGAGTTACTTATTAAGGCGAAAATTTTGCTTGAGGAACAAGAGTCTTCGATGAACGACTTTATGGAATTGACGAGTATGAGTCGGGGCACCGTTGCGAAAGCGGTTCAATCAATTAAAGAAGAATTCAAATCTATGAATCTGCAATTATCGTATCAAAAAGGCTCTGGGTACCAATTAGAAGGTCCAGAAGAAGCAAAGCGCAGGATGCTTTCCGATGTATTGTCGACGGTGTTTGCTAATTCTGATTGGTCCAATGTAAGAACTGAAATCCAAAAAATGATTCAAACAGTAGATAACGATCTTACCCAACACGAGGATCAAAGAACGTCCGTTAAAAACCTGCTATATGAAGCTGAGCAAGAGATGGGTTTAACTTTGACGGATGAGATGGTTGAAATGCTTTCTTTGCAAATTTTAATTTTATTAAAAAGAATTCAAGCGAAAAAGTTTGTGCATATCGATTCAGAAGAAAAAGAAGTTTTAAAGCAAACTGAGGCTTTTCAAGCTTCCTATATTATTACGAGAAAATTAGAAGCGCTCTGGGGAGTTACTTTTCCAAATGATGAAATCTGCTTTATCACGATGAATCTTCTTGGTTCAAAAGTACAGCACGATGATTTTAATCGTTACACAGAGAAGGAGTTAAAAGGCTTAAAGAATGTCGCCGAACGAATGATTACTGATTTTCAAACATATTCATGTGTTGTTTTTGATGATCGAAGGGGGCTTGAGGAGAATCTCATCTCTCATATTAAGCCAACTTATTACCGTCTGAAGTATGGTGTGCAGATTGCTAATGAATTATCAGAGCGTATCCAAGAGGATTATCCTGACATTTACCATTTAACGAAACGTGTCATGCTCCACCTTGAGTATTATGTGGGTCAGCCCATTCCTGATGAAGAAACTGCCTATATCACTTTACATTTTGGCGGTTGGTTATCAAAAGAGAAGAAACATGTAGAGACAAAATACAGAGCAATTATTGTTTGTGAAAATGGTATAGGAACATCGAATATGCTGCGAACCCAATTGGAGAACTTAATCGCTGGATTGGATGTCATTGCCACCCTCTCTATGAGAGAGTATCAAACTTCTGACCACCAAGCTGATGTGATATTTTCTACTAATTATATTAAACCTAAAAAAATTCCTGTGATTCATGTCCCTGCCCTCTTGTCGAATGTGGAAAAGGAACATGTTATGCAAAGGATGAATGATCTTTTTCTTACTAATCATTCGAATAGGAATTCGATCGATCATATGTTGGATGCAATAGATCGTCATGCCACCATTCATGAAAGAGACGATTTAAAAAAAGAGTTAACTCATCTTTTAGAACACCACACACCTTCTACAAAGGAGCTTAGAAAACCCATGCTCACTGAATTATTAACAGAAAAAACCATTCAATTTAGAGATCACGTTTCTCATTGGGAAGAAGCCATCCGATTGACAGCTCAACCCTTATTAGATCAAGATTCGATTCAACCGCAATATGTGGAGGCCATGATCGAAAACGTAAATGATTTGGGACCTTACGTTGTGATCGCTCCTCGTATCGCTATCCCTCACGCCCGGCCTGAATCTGGAGTCGAGCGCTTAGGAATGAGCCTCTTACGAGTAAAAGATCCGATATATTTTTCTGAAAAAGAAAAGCACCGCGCCCAATTAATAATTGTTCTGGCAGCCATCGACAACCAGACCCACCTGAAAGCTCTCGCTCAGCTAACGGAAGTCCTGTCTAATGAAGAAAATATTGATCAATTAATTGCAGCCAACGACAGTCAAACGATTCTTGACCTTATTCACCAAAACGTAAATTCATAAAAGAACTTAGAGGAGGAACTCAAGATGAAAAAAATATTAGTTGTATGTGGAAACGGATTAGGCAGTAGCATGATTGTAGAAATGAATGTAAAGGCAGCATTATCTGACATGGGAAAAGAAGCAGATGTATCTCATACAGACCTCTCTACCGCTAAAACTGAACAAGCAGACTTGTTTCTTGGATCAGAAGATATTATCGATAGCTTAGACGATGGCAGCCGTAATGTCGTTCAACTTAAAAATTTAATGGATAAGAAAGAACTTCGGGAAGCTTTAGAAAACAATATGTAATTACGTTATTTTTAACTTATAAAGGAGGAATCACCCATGGTCGATTTAGTTATGCAGGACATACTTGGAACTCCAGCCATTTTAGTTGGTTTATTCGCTCTCATTGGTTTACTTGTTCAAAAGAAAAATTCGGGAGATGTCGTATCAGGAACATTAAAAACGATTATGGGATTTGTGATACTAGGCGCTGGCGCCAATGTTTTAGTTCAGTCCCTTGACCAGTTTAGTAGTATGTTCGATGAAGCTTTTGCTGTTAGTGGAGTAATTCCTAACAACGAAGCAATTGTAGCATTAGCTCAAGAAAGTTTCGGAACAGAAACGGCTATGATCATGTTGTTTGGAATGGTGGTTAATATTATTTTAGCAAGAGCCACCCCGTTCAAATATATTTTCCTTACGGGGCACCACACGATGTTTATGGCTTGTATGATTGCTGTTATCTTAACTACTGGTGGTCTTACAGGTGTACCAATGGTAATCACAGGATCAATTATTCTTGGCTCATTGATGGTCCTTTCTCCAGCAATGCTTCAACCGTTCACCCGTAAAATTACTGGTTCAGATGATTTTGCAGTTGGACACTTTGGCTCCATTGGATACTTCGTCTCTGCATGGGTCGGTAAAGCTGTAGGAAAAAATTCAAAATCAACGGAAGATATTAAAGTTCCTAAATCACTAGGGTTCCTACGTGATACAAGTGTTTCAGTTTCATTAACGATGGTCATTTTATTCTTTGTAGTAGCCGGCTTTGCTGGACCTGCTTTTATTGAGTCTGAACTTAGCGGCGGTCAAAACTTCCTTGTTTTCTCGTTTATGCAAGGTCTAACTTTTGCTGCGGGAGTTTACATCATCCTTGCTGGTGTACGTATGCTACTCGGTGAAATCGTGCCAGCCTTTAAAGGGATTGCAGATAAAGTTGTCCCTAACGCTAAGCCTGCTTTAGATGCACCTGCCGTATTCCCATTTGCGAGTAACGCTGTCATTATAGGTTTCCTAGCTAGCTTTTTTGCTGGTCTTGTCAGTATGATGTTCCTGCCTTTATTAGGATTAAGTGTAATCGTTCCTGGCCTAGTACCTCACTTCTTTACTGGAGCCGCAGCCGGAGTATTTGGAAATGCAACTGGCGGACGTAAAGGAGCCATTCTTGGAGCTATGGCTAATGGGGTTATGATCAGCTTCCTACCAGCACTATTACTTCCTGTACTAGGTTCACTAGGGTTTGAAGGTACCACCTTTGGTGATGCGGACTTTGGCCTTGTTGGTATCGTACTAGGTAACTTAATAAACTCTATTTCATCTAATGTTATGATGATTCTATCTATACTTGTAGTACTCGCTATCCTCTTCTTAATTGGATGGAAGACGAAAGCGAATGAAAATAATAAAGATAAAGAAGCAGCTTAATTTATAGAAAAATATTTTGCGAGCGGAAAATAGCATTTGCGAGCGCTTATAGTAATTTTTTGAGCGATTTAAGAATATAAAACCCGCGGACCATCTAACACTAGGATGGTCCACGGGTTTTTTCATTTCGATTCAACTAGTATGGAGCTATTTAATTCACGGACGGACTTTTCTCCGGCAAGCGCCATGGTTAGATCCATGTCGGCTTTTAAATTTTGCAAAACTTCTGCAACTCCTTGATCGCCTGCAACGGCCAGACCGTACATGCATGGTCGTCCGATGAGTACGGCTTTTGCTCCGAGTGCTAGGGCTTTAATAATATCGGAACCACGCCGGATCCCGCTATCCATGAGGACTGGGATTTTATCTCCAACAACTCCACAAATTTGGGGCAGGGCGGCCAATGCTCCGATGGCTCCGTCGACTTGGCGGCCACCGTGATTGGAGACGATGATACCATCTGCGCCGTGGGCAAGTGCTAGTTTGGCATCTTCTGGGTGAAGTATTCCTTTTAATAGGATTGGGAGAGTGGTGTGTTCCTTTAAAAAGGCTATGTCCTCCCATGTTAGTCCTGGATTTCCGAAGGTTTTTGTCCAATGCATGATCGCTGAGGTTGGGTCTTCTTTAGGTGATGTTGGCAGCTTGGAGCAGAAAGCTGGGTCGGTTAAGTAGTTTCCGACACCTTCGCCTATTAAAAAGGGCAGGTAAACATTTTTCAAATCGTACTCACGCCATGCCATCATGGGGGTGTCTAGTGTAACGACAATGGCGGAATACCCTGATAGTTCAGCTCTTTTCAAGAAACTCCTGGTGACTTCAGGGTCTTTATTCCAATACAATTGAAACCACCTTGGGGCGTCTCCCATCTCTTTGGCGATTTCCTCCATTGGTTTTGTCGATGCAGAACTCGCAATATAAGGAACTCCCATTTCTGCAGATGCTTTGGCAGAGGCGATCTCACCGTCGGAATGGATGATGGATTGAACACCGACTGGAGCCTGCATCATTGGTGATTGATATGTCTCTCCAAATAATTCAATAGTTAAATCTCGTTCTTCTACGTTTCGAAGCATCCTTGGTACAATTTTCCAACGGTTAAAAGCTTCTAGGTTGGCATTCATCGTGCTTTCGCCGCCAGCACCACCCGCTACATAATGATAGGGACCATCTTCCAATACTTCGCGTGCCCGCTTTTCCCATTCTTCATAAACGACTGGTAGTCTGTCTGGATTAGGATCGGTCATCGTTTGATACACCTTAAACTGAATTTGATTTCCATAGTTAGACATAAAATCCTCCTTCATAATGAATCTACTTCTATAGTATCACAATTAAGGAAAACGCTTACATTACATCGAAATCGTGTTCTACTACACCTCTATTTTTCTAAAATGTTACAACAAGTCAATTTGAACTCCCAACTATGACCTTAGAAGGGTGTATACAAATCATACAACAGAGCAGAATCATGGTTCCGTCGTTAGAAACAGAGAAAAGGGCTCAGGGGAACAATTCGTTTTCCGGACCACCTTTTCTCAATATGGTGGACTTTAGTAGAATAAGATATGAAAAAGAAACGTTCTGATCTTTTTTTGTGCGAATTATAAGATGCAGGATTGGAATAATATCTTTTAAGAAGTAAGAATCTGTTCGCTTTCCCTGAGCCCTTTTCTCCATCCGTAACCACGGAACCGTGATTCATCGATTGTTGAATAATCTTCGCATCTATATTCAGGCCAATAGCAACATTAACTTTTACTACAATGTTTTTTTGTGAAAAGCTGCAATGACAGGCATATCGGGTGACCTCTACAAAATACATGACAAATGTCATATAGGAAACCTGACGTTTATGTCTTACATCCATGATGCGATTCTTCTATGATAGAGGTACGATAAAAAACGTTTAAGGAGAAATCCCATGAGCCAACAAAAACAAACCGAGTTAAAAAAGAATGTAGCATCCTTTGCGAAGCCTGATAAATCAGCAGGAATCCGCCAATTAATAAATACACTTGTTCCGTTTTTCTTGCTTTGGTTTCTTGCCTATCAAAGCTTGTCCGTATCAGTATGGCTTGCTGTTCCTGTCGCTATGATTGCAGGAGGATTCGTGATCCGTATGTTTATCATCTTTCACGATTGTACACATATGTCCTTTTTCCAAAATAAAAAAGCAAACCGGATTATTGGAACGATTACCGGGATTATTACACTATTTCCTTTTGAACAATGGAAACGGGAACACTCAATCCACCATGCAACGAGCAGTAACTTAGATAAGCGTGGTACGGGAGATGTATGGGTAATGACGGTCGATGAATACCTTGAAGCATCATTCTGGGGACGGATGGCTTACCGTCTATATCGTCACCCGCTCGTAATGTTCGGATTAGGTCCTATCTACCTTTTCTGTATTTCAAATCGCTTTAACCGTAAAGGAGCAAAGCGTAAGGAACGTATGAATACTCACCTAACGAATGCTTCGATTGTTGTGATCTACGGCCTTTTAATTTGGGCGATCGGTTGGCAGGCCTTCCTGATTATTCAATTTCCGATTCTATACGTATCCGGCGCTCTAGGTATTTGGTTGTTTTACGTGCAGCATCAATTTGAAGATTCCTATTTTGAAGATGAATCAGAGTGGGATTTCGTAAAAGCTGCAGTTGATGGAAGTTCTTATTATAAGTTGCCTAAAATTTTACAATGGGTATCTGGAAGCATTGGTTTTCACCATGTTCATCATTTAAGTCCAAGAGTACCGAACTATAAATTAGAGGAAGCTCATGAGTCCACACCTCCATTACAAAATGCTACAACAATTACGCTGGCTTCAAGCTTGAAGTCAATTCGCTTCCGTCTGTATGATACGGAGAATAAGAAGTTTGTTAGCTTTAAACAGGTTAAACCACTTCTTCATCACACGAAACTTCAAACGAATAGTAAAAGGCCAAGCATTCAAGAGAAATAATAAAATGCACGGAAACCCTATTCTTATTGCATAGAATGGGGTTTTTTTTGTTAAAATGTTGTTAACGATCCGTACAAATACCTAAACGAGGAGGCAATTATGCAAAACTGGTATCACATCATCCCGAAAAATACAGGGCTTAGCTCTTATATATGGATCATATTTTGTTTATTGCCTTTCTTTTTTATATTTAGGTCTTCCTCCGTAACCGAAATTGTCTTTGGTATTTTCATGATTTTACTTTTCTTTCTAGCTTATCGGCTTTCTTTTATTTCAAATAGTGGATTCGTTTACTTATGGGTGGGCATAGAAATGGCCATCAGCATTATGATGACGATGCTATTTGGATATATTTACTTCGCCTTATTTCTAGCATTTTTCATAGGAAACATCCAAAACTTAGCCGGATTTCTAACACTATATATTGTTCATCTTGTTAGTACGATCGCCGCGATAACGGTTATATTTGTTACTCAAAATGAAGCACTTTTTCCTCAACTGCCCTTTGTGATTATTAGTGTGATCGGCGTCATTTTGCTGCCATTTACGATGTACTACCGAATTAAACGTGAAAAGTTGGAAGGTCAATTAGAGGATGCGAACGAAAAGATCTCACAACTGATGGTCGTTGAGGAAAGAGAACGCATTGCACGTGACTTGCACGATACACTCGGGCAAAAACTTTCATTGATCGGATTAAAAAGTGACTTAGCAGGGAAATTAATGGAAACCAAGCCTGATAAAGCCCAAAATGAAATTCAGGATATCCGTCAAACTGCACGAACAGCTTTAAAAGAAGTTCGCGAGATGGTATCTAATATGAGGGGGGCTACACTTAAGGATGAAATGATCCGTGTCCAACAGATTTTGGAGGCTGCTGAAATTGACTTTAGTATGGAAGGAAATCCTGAACTCGAAAAGACTCCCTTACTTGTCGAAAATGTGTTAAGCATGTGTTTGAAAGAGGCTGTTACTAATGTTGTAAAGCATAGTGAGGCTACTGCTTGCCATGTAAGGATTAAACAATCTCCGAACGAGCTGTCTATTGCCGTAGAAGATAATGGAGTAGGCGTTTCCGGAAAAGCGGATGCTGCCCAAGGACATGGGCTACAAGGAATGAGAGAGCGACTTGAATTTGTAAACGGCACCCTGGAAATTTCATCATCAAGTGGCACGACACTTCATATTCGAGTACCTAATATTATTCAACAACCGAAACAGGAGGGAATGGTGTGATTCGTATTGTAATTGCTGAAGACCAGCGAATGCTGCTTGGAGCTCTAGGTTCTCTGCTCGATTTAGAAGAAGATATGGAAGTCGTAGGAACAGCTAAAAATGGAGAGGAAGCATGTAATCTAGTTAATCAGCTACAGCCTGACATTTGTATTATGGATATTGAAATGCCGGTAAAAACTGGACTAGATGCAGCTGAAGAATTAAAGGATAACCCTTGTAAAATTATTATTTTGACTACGTTTGCCAGGGGTGGGTATTTCGAACGTGCGCAAAAAGCGGCGGTCAGCGGCTATTTGTTAAAGGATAGTCCTAGTGAGGATTTGGCGAATTCCATCCGAACGATTATGGATGGTCAAAGGATTTTTGCTCCCGAGTTAGTAGATATGGCTTATGGCGATGAAAATCCCCTCACTGAAAGAGAAAAGCAAGTTATCCAATTAATGGCTGATGGAAAAAATACGAAGGAAATATCAAAGCAGCTCTACATTACGACGGGAACGGTTCGTAATTATATTTCAGTTATCCTGGATAAACTTGAAGTTAGTAATCGGATCGAGGCGATTTCGCGTTTCAGGGAAAAAGGCTGGTTTAAATAAATATGTAATTCCGTTTTGTTGGAGAAAGGGGTGGTGGGGAAGGAGTCGCTTTCCGTGGGCGTGCGCTGAGTCTCCTCAGGCTGACGCCTTCCGGGGTCTCACCTAACCCGCGTATCCCAGTCGAGTAAGCGGGAGCCCTTCACTTTATGTGCGAAGACTCCTCACT
>NZ_JBHSZV010000011.1:0-127809 GCF_042663045.1 Halobacillus seohaensis
CTTCTATATAATAGAAAGAATAATTGACGTACTGGTTGGTTCGTTCAGTTTTCAAAGATCAAAAGAATGTTTGTAACTTTGCCTGCCCTCAAATGATGACAGAATAATAATATACCATGTAATAATAAACATTGCAATAGGATTCCCAAATAAATTAATAGAATTTATCCTCCCTCCTATTGATCAGAGAATTTACTATTTTGTCTACTTTCTGAAAGTCATTATGATTAACAAAGTCAAAACAAAAAACAGCTAAGTACATAAATCACCGTTCCATTTTCATTCATTGCCACGTAGTCAATCCAGCCTGCGTCTCCTGGCTGACATTGATCGTAGTGGATTCAGTTCTTCTTGTTTTGAAACTGGCAACGCCACCTAAAACCGATTTCCTTTATCTTTTGTAGGGCTGGGAGCTTAAGATTAATGTGGTTTTCTGGATAAGAAGTGGGGTCAGGGCCTTCTACGATATTAGAGATCGATGGTTGTTGAGTATGAGAGACCTGACCCCAGATGTGACGTTCTCGCGGTAGTGGCTTTTCGTGGAGATTCTGCTTATTCTCAGCGCGACTGAAGGAATCATAATAATTCATCTATTTAAAGCGGTGAACTTTAGCTAAGTGGGCACCCCAAAATTCAAACATTGTAAACCGCTAGGATAGTTCCCAGTAATTGCATTTTAAATTTAGACCGAAATCAGTTAAGGAAAAAATAATTTCATTGTCCTGATTCATTACTAAGAATAAATCTCCCCCTCGAAGCACGGAGACGATAATCGTGCCTCTTAACTTCTCAGATGAGAGGAAGCAAAAAAACCGTACCCATCCATCCCGCATCTCTATCATCTTAAAACCTATAATCCAGGGTATCTACCTTATCTTTTATGTAAAATGCGCTCTCTTAACTGTTCTACAGATAAATAGACACCATTTTCTTTACGATGAAGCATTGCATGACAGTTTGGGCAGACAGGAATTAGATCTTTTTTGGGGTTCACAATATAGTCTTGCTGTATATCATGAAGAGGTATAATGTGATGAACGTGAATAAAATCCTTACCAACTTCCCCATATGAATCTTGAAAGTTTACATCACATACCTGACATTGACAACCGTAATAATCCATACATTGCTTACGTGCAATCGGATTTCGTTCATATACATTTACGTTTATCTTTTTACGCTTTCCTTCTTCTAATGTATGAGGCACTTCCTCTGGAAAGTATCCTTCTGTCAGGTCATGTTCAAAAAATGACATGATGTAATCACGAAGTTCTCCTGCAAGTTTCATTGATCCTTGAATATTTCCTTTTAGACCATAATTACGTAATTTAGCTAGAGATAATTCAGAAGTATCAGCCTCATCTATTAATCGGATTCGAGTATGATTATATTCCTTTGATTTTTCATATTTCTCATTATCATTCCAAAACTTTTTATCATATGGTATATCACCGGTCTCTACTACACCTTCTAAAACTTCAACTTTATAACGAACTTTTTGAATATTACCTGATACATATATAAACAATATATCGCCATTCTCATAATTATAAGAACGTTTCCAATCTATGGTGTCATAATAGCTGAATGCACTCTCTACGTCATAATCATTTGGGTTAGCTGGTACTAGCCAAAATCGGCGAGCATTTTTATGTCCTCTTTCCTCAAGTTCATTACGACGAATAGTAGCAATTTCTTTAGGTACAACAAAATGATATTCATCTTCCCCTAAATAGTAAGGAATGTTATATACATAACCTCTTTCAATGTGATCATAATATTTACCCTTTGTAGTATTATATTGCTCAGCTAGGAACCTTGCTGCCTCTTGAATATTTTTTGCATCAAATAAAAGCTTGTTGTTTTTATAAATATTAATCGGACTAGGCATTGAGCGGCCCCCCTTAAAACATAACTCATTATTTATTGTACATGTAATCTATTAAAAATTACTAAACCTTAGTATTTTTTCCAATCATTAAATGGGAGATCATAAATTTATGCCAGACTAAGATAACCAAGTCCTGGGTGGTCATTATAATACTGGACCACTTCTTTTTTGAAGTTTTTAGTATATCGATTGGACTTCACCACGATCCTCACCCTTTAAGGCAACGTAACACCCCCTCTTTGAAAGTGTCTATTTTAATTAACTTTAATATACTCGCTTGTACTTTGATCTAGTGGATTGTACAAATAAAGGACTTCCCCCTCAATTGCACCCTCCAAAGTAACATCCCCAGAGCGGATGAGAACATCCTGACCACTAGAGGAATATATATAATCCATTCCTTGGAAGAGTACAAATTCATCTTCGTAAAAATCCAAAGTAACAGAAAAATCATCAACATCAGCCCAAATGGTACCCACAATTGATTCAGAAGTACCTGCTTCTTCCATAACTGGTTCAGCGGCAGGTTGATCTTTAGAAAAAATCAAGCCGCCGACTTCCATAGCTTCTCCATCAACAAAACCCTGAAGTGAACTGCCGTCTGGAAGGGAAAGGTCTACTTGTGAACCAGAAACGGTGTGGGTTCCTCCAGTAAATCCACTAACATCGCTTTTATATGCAAAGGAGCCGTCCTCATGAAATTCATAGTAGTCATTTGGTGAAGTAGGATGGTACCATTGTCCTGTCACTGTCAGATTAACAACATCCTCAGTTTCAGGTTCTTGAGCTTCCGCTTCTCTCACCTCTTGGTTATCGCCAAATACTTTGTAATTAAGAATAACAGTTAGATCTTCTTTACTGGTACCTTCAAGTACAGGGATGCCATATCCACAAGAACCGGACCAATTCATCAGGTCTTCATTAGGTAATGTTTTAGGATAGGGCGCTACACATGCTGGAGAAATACTTAAATCCCAAGGTTTATCGATTCTGTTAGATAATTCATCTACTATGACATAGACTTCCTTAGCCCAGTTGACCAATGGCTCCATTTCTCCACTATCGTAAACACCAAATATATCCCAGAGATTTTGCTCTGATGGATCTGCACCTACAACAAGGATGTTATCTTCCATGCTGATATTCCACTCACCAGTAGAAATACCTTGAGGCTCAATCTTTAACTCATTTAGTTTATCGGTATACGGAGCGATAAGTTCTTCTTCCGATAGCTCATCATCTATTGGTTCCTCTTCTTTCTTTGCTTCTGGTTCCTCCTCTACTTTTTCTTCAGTTTTTTCATCTGCTTTTGTCTCTTGCTCTTTACTTGCTTCATCCTGTCCCCCACACGCAGCTAAGAAAGCTAAAATAAACAACACGATTGTCCCTTGAATAACCCTCAATGCCCTTCCTCCCTTTTTTGTTTGTAAGTAGTCCTTCATGCTGTTTAATTATAACCATATTATGGTTAATTAATTTGTTGATACATGATAAAACACAAAAGAACCTTCTCAATCAGAAAGTACTTTTATAGGAGCAGTACTCATCAATATTCAAAATGACATTTTCTGATACTAAAGCTTATGCTGATCCTTTCTCTTTTTCTCCATTATGGAAAGGAAATGGAAGAAATAGAAGCTCTATGCAAGCCCGGCGATTGTGAATGATCAAAAAAAGGCCCTAATCGCATAGGCTCTTTTTTTGGATATAAGATTCGTTTCAATGAGGATCTTCGTTAAAACAAGACCATTCGTTCTCTTGCACTTTTCGTTTGATACCATTAAAGTATATACTGGTTGAAATCCAGCATAACTGGTAAAGGATAAGAAAATCGAAACATTTCACTTTTAAATTTTGGGAACATGTTTTCCCTTAAGGAAAGGGTTCAGATATATTATGAAAAATAATTTTTGGCATGAGCTGCCGCGGCCGTTTTTTGTTCTGGCACCGATGGAAGCCGTGACGGATGTCGTTTTTCGCCATGTCGTGAGTGAAGCAGCGAGACCTGACGTGTTTTTTACAGAGTTTACGAATACGGAAAGCTACTGCCACCCGCAAGGAAAAGACAGTGTACGAGGTCGTCTGACGTTCACAGAAGATGAACAGCCGATTGTCGCCCATATTTGGGGAGACAAGCCTGAAAACTTCCGCCAAATGAGTATTGGTATGGCCGAAATGGGCTATCGTGGCGTGGATATTAATATGGGGTGTCCTGTGCAGAATGTTGCAGCGAATGGAAAAGGATGCGGACTGATTCGCCGTCCGGATGTTGCAGCGGAGATTATCCAGGCATCCAAAGCGGGGGGACTGCCCGTCAGTGTGAAAACCCGTCTTGGTTATACGGAAGTGGAGGAATGGCGCCACTGGCTGAAGCATCTCCTGGAACAGGATATTGCCAACCTTTCCATCCATCTCCGTACGAAAAAAGAAATGAGTAATTTCGATGCTCACTGGGAGCTGATTCCGGAGATTAAGAAACTTCGTGACGAAGTAGCCCCTGATACGCTTCTGACAATCAACGGTGATATCCCTGACCGTCAGAAGGGACTTGAACTCGTAGAAAAATATGGCGTGGACGGAGTGATGATCGGACGGGGGATTTTCCATAACCCATTTGCTTTCGAAACAGAGAAGAAAGAGCATACCAGTGAAGAACTGCTCGACCTCCTGCGACTGCAGATCGATCTTCATGATAAGTATTCCGACGAACTTGAGCCTCGGGTCTTCAAACCGCTCCGCCGCTTCTTTAAGATTTACGTCCGCGGATTCCGAGGGGCGAGTGAGTTGAGGAATAGACTGATGAGCACACACTCCACCGATGAAGTACGTGCCCTGCTTGATGAGTTCGCAGAAGAACATGGAGGGGTGACGGAACAGGAAGGTTTTTCTGTTTCTTAGGTAAAGCCCCTTTCAATAGAACCGAATAAATTTTGGATATCTACAGGAGAGAAGAGCCGTTCGTGCTTTTCTCTCTTTTTTTATGGAGGGTGTCCTTACGGTTTATGGAAGATTGCTGCTTGTATGAGCTTTCCTGAAACCGACAACAAAAGTGAATTCCTTGATCATATGTTGATTAGGGAGCGTCAGCTGGATGTGGTGTTCTGAATGAGAAGTTAATAAATGTATCATTTTTTGAATTTCTTAAATTAAAAAAAACGATAATAATTTGCCATAATTCCAGTTAACAAAACATGATCTCTATCCAATAAAACACCTGCCTTCTCTCATCAATCTAAATTATTGAACTTTATTTATCTTAACAAGATGCTATTATGATTAAAGGCACATAAAACAAGAAAGAACGTGATAAGATTGCCTCTACTCAACTATGGAACAACAGACATCCATTACATTCATTATCCACAAAATCGTAAGGACATTAAAATATCAGTAGATTTAGTCAATGGGATTGAAGTTTACTCCCCTGAAAACCTTGAAGATGCTAAAGTTAACGAATTGATCAAAAAGAAATCCCCTTGGATCATAACCAAGCTTAGAGAAGATTGGTATTTTTCCTTTGAAACTCCGAAGCAACGTCGTTCCCCAAGACATATTTAATGTTGATCACCCAAATAAAAAAGACACCCTAAGGATGCCTTATCATACAGAAACTTTCATGTTATTTTGCTTTTATCTCTTAACCTGGTGAGCTTTTTCCACATCAATTCTGGCTTACCTGCAATAATAAACATACGACCTTTCACTCCTGATAAAGCTATTGTCATGGTGTTCTTGCTATCGCTTATGATGTGAATGTTTATAGTTCCCACCCTCTTCATTGGATTTGAACATCTGATATTAGGATAACCTTTTGTTTCACCCTTTAGACCTACAAATTCTAATTCCTTATTTATACAATGGTCTCCCACCGAGGAAAGGTTACATGATGCCGCCCATTCTCTGTGCAGAATATTAGATAATAATGAATGTTGAAAAACCCTTATAATCCCTGTTCCTACTGGGAAAGCCTTCCCTCTTATTAAATAACACCTCAGTATTTATGAACGGTACCCAGTCAAAAACCAGGCACAAAAAAGTTCGGTTGTCGAGCCTCCACTTGTTATTCGATTTTCCAATAATTATAGAGTGGCTTGTTCAAATTGGTGAATTCTTTCAAAGAAGAAATGATGCTTATTAGGAAGAGATTTTATTATAGCCATTGCTATGAATGTAGAATCTCAGTAGATGTAATAGATTCCTCAACAATATTTTCGTTTAATCTATGCCCTAAGACATTTACACTTATTAAAAAAATTCCTTATCATATGGTATCAATTGAAGTTTAATTTTTTAATTGTGGGATTGAAACTAGACAAAATTTCCCAGAAAAATAGAGGGGTGATTGAGGCGACCTACTTTTTATCAACTGGTCTTCCACTAAATGAAACTCATTTCTTATCGTTTTGCTGGTTGCCTGTCCCCCCTCAGATTTATTCACTTAACGGAAGCACATCAACCGCCTTAACTTTAAATCAATGTAATACATGGTAACGGTAATATTTGGTGGTGCTACACGTATTTCCTTGGTACACGTTGGCTAATTTGGCATGTGATTTCGTAATGGATGGTCTGGAGTTGATCAGCGACCTCTTGAAGAGAAATATGTTCTTCTTTAGGATCTCCAAAGAAGGTGTAGACAGCATTTCTGCTAGATTTCACCACGGAACTTACATCAATCATCGTTTGGTCCATACACACTTTCCCTACGATAGGGGACCTTTGGCCGTTGATGACTACATGGCCTTGATTGGAAAGAGATCGGGGGAGCCCGTCTCCGTATCCGATTGGAACGGTTGCCACTTCTATTGGCTGCTCTGGTTCATAGGATCTTCCGTAGCTGATAGGCTCACCGGGATAGACCGTTTTAATCATGATAGGTTTCGTTTTTAGGCTCATCACTTGTTGAAGCGAGATTAATTTTTTCATATGTTCCCCAGGATAAAGACCATACAAGCTGACTCCCACTCTTACCATGTCCATGTGCATAGGAGGGAAGGCTATTGTTGCTGCACTATTACAACAGTGGGTGATGGGAATTTTCCCATGTACGTTTTCCACCTCTTCCACAACAGATAAGAAGTGGTGAAATTGCTGTTCTGTATAAGCGGGGTCTTCATCATCCGCATCAGAAAAATGTGTGAAAATCCCTTCTACATGAACATAAGGCGATGAATTTTTTTCTAAAATTTGAAGGATATCTCCCCCCTTCTTAAGTCCGATTCGATGCATGCCGCTATCGACTTTGATATGTATGTTCACCTGCTTCTGCTTCTCTTCTGCCGCGTGAATCACATCTTCTATGATTTCCTCTGTAAACACAGTCAAAGTTAGGTCATAATCAACGGCTTCATGAACCACTTCTTTAGGGGTATAGCCAAAAACAAGAATCGGTACTTCCAGGCCTGCTTTTCTTAATTCAATAGCTTCTTCCATAATAGCAACACCTAAACGGTTGGCCCCTGCCTTGACCATTGATTCTGCACACGGGACAAGTCCATGGCCATATGCATCTGCTTTGACCACCCCCATCAACTGACATTCCTTATCAATATAATCTTTGAACGCTTTTACATTTTGTGTGAGAGCTTCAAGGGAAATTTCGGCCCATGTGGGGCGGTAGTTGGTCATGATGATTCTCTCCTCTCTATAAATAAAAGCTCCCCCATCATTGTGGAGGAGCAGGTTAAATTATACGTGTGCCAATGACTGAAATGCTTCTCGAACAGGTTTGTACTCATAACCGAGATCACGGGCTACAGCTTCATACGTCAAGTGACCATTCACCGTGTTCACTCCTGCTTCAATCGCTTTATTTTCCTCAACTGCTTTGTTCACTCCTTTAGAAGCAATTTGCAGAGCGTAAGGAATTGTTACATTTGTCAGAGCGATAGTAGATGTGCGTGGCACCGCCCCCGGGATGTTTGCGACCGCATAATGAAGAACGTCGTGTTTTTCGTAAATCGGATCATCGTGCGTCGTTATATGATCGACTGTTTCAAAGTTACCTCCCTGGTCTATCGCCACATCAACGATGACAGAGCCTTCTTTCATTTCTTTGACCATATCTTCCGTTACTAGTTTTGGCGCTCTGGCTCCTGGGATCAATACAGCCCCGATGACCATGTCCGCCTCTTTGACGGCTTCTGCAAGGTTTAATGGATTGGACATCAATGTTTGGATGTCCGCACCGAATTGGTCGTCCAACTCGCGAAGACGATTAGGGTTCAGGTCCACGATGGTCACGTGAGCACCAAGTCCGATAGCAATTTTTGCTGCGTTGGTTCCAACGATTCCTCCGCCAATGATGACGACTTTTCCACGTGAAACTCCAGGAACGCCGCTTAACAAGATCCCTTTTCCACCGAATGATTTTTCAAGGAATTGCGCGCCCACCTGTGTAGCCATGCGCCCGGCTACTTCACTCATTGGAGTAAGAAGTGGCAATTTATGATCGACAGCAACCGTTTCATAAGCGATCGCCGTCACTTCATTCTCTACTAATGCCTTTGTCAGTTCAGGCTCTGCTGCAAGGTGAAGGTACGTAAACAAAACAAGTCCTTTCCGGAAGTACCCGTATTCAGATGGAAGAGGTTCTTTAACTTTCATGACCATTTCAGAATTGGACCAGATATCGGAAGAGGTTTCAACAATCTCAGCACCAGCATCGCGATATTCTTCGTCTGTAAAATTACTTCCAGCACCTGCTTGTGTTTCGATACGAATCTTGTGACCTGCATGGATGAGGTTGACGACACCTGAAGGCGTAATGGCTACGCGGTTTTCATTATTTTTAATTTCTCTTGGAATTCCGATAATCATGGGGAGTCCACCTTTCAAATTGAATGTAAGAAAAGTATAGCTCGCCTGTTGACAATTTTGTTTAGGTGAAAGTGAAAAAATAAATAGGAGGAGTTGTGTAAAATCACAAATCCTCCTGTTCGTTCTCATAAATCAATAAATCTAAATAAAGCATTGTTTTTTGGTTCACATCTTTGAAGTCGATGTTTCCGATTTCCTTGATCCGTTTTAAGCGGTAGTTCAGTGTATTTGTATGAATATGCATATGAGCAGCTGCTTGGTGGACATTACTGTTTTTTTCAAGAAAGACTTTCAGTGTCTCAAGCAACATAGAGTTTTGACATTCATCGTATGTCTTGAGATGGGTGAGAGCATCATTTTTGTAATTTTCCTTTTTTTGAAGAGCAGCCAGTTCATTAATGAATTGATAGACACCCAGATCCTGGTAGTTGTCCACATGATGGAGCCCCGTGGAATACTGCTCCTTCAATTCCAGGACTTTCAGCGCCTGCTTATAGCTGTCGCTGATTAATGTTGGCGAGTCATAGACCAACCCGAAAGCCCCTTTTAAATCTTCAAAGTGAAGACGTTCTTTCATTTTTTGTGTGAATTCACGAATGAACGCTTGTTTCATCTCATTCGCATCCTCTTTATTATCAGTTCGAAAAAGAAGGATGAGCTGTTGGCCATCGAATATCCGGTGCACAATTCGTGTTTGATGGAGGGTTTCCGTTAAATAATACGCGTGCCGTTCAACAGCTTGACTCATTTCTTCTGTGAACTCGAAAACCGCTACACAAAGTTGGCCCTGCAAGTTCATATGATACTTTTTTGCCATTCGTTTAATCTCAGCTGGATTTTTCAGGGAGCCTGTCAGTAGCTGCCAAAAAAAATCTTTGCTGTTTTCGTCCGTCTTTTTCTTTTTAGCTTGCTGTCTAAGTAAATGATGGCTGACCGACTGGGCAGCTTCCTTCATTTCTTCCAAATGTCCGGACGTCACCGAGAGGTCATTTGTTTGAGCCCATATAAAGCCAAGAATTTCATTGTCTTTGCGAACAGATATGGCCAGGCGATCACCAAGGCCGATGGTGTCAATTTTATGAACGACGATTGGCTCGTCACTTTCAAAAAGCTTAGCCATACTACCTTGTTTCCATAACCCATTAATAACATGCTCAGGTACTTTCCGTCTCATGATCGTCGCTGTCCGTGCATTATCCACATTCTTCTCATGCTTACTGTAGGAGACAATATGGTGATTAGCATCTTCAATGGTAACCGGACATGCTAAGATTTCCGCAATGCTATCCGCTAGCCCCTCGGGGGAATCTATGACATCTTTATACGAATATGTCTTATGTGATGAATGTTTCATAGTGATACTCCTTATGATGTGAATACCCTTATATTATCATTGTTTCTAACATACACAATCCATTTTCCCTATTGAAATCTTTGTTTGATTGAACGAATATGAAGAAGTGGATTTGTAGATTCCGCCAAATCATTGAAAACGCATTCATGATAAAGTAAAGAAGTTCCTTCCATATGAAAGCGTTAAATTAAAGTGGAAGACTCAAAGACATCACAGTACAACATAAGGAGGATCAATTCATGACAAAAGCACTTAAAATTGCAAGCGCTTTTATAGGGATTATCGTCGGTGCTGGCTTTGCATCGGGACAGGAAATTCTACAATACTTCACGAGTTTCGGATACTTAGGTACGATTGGGACGATTATCTCAACCGCTTTGTTCGCCTATATGGGGATGATGCTGGTCAAACTCGGCACAAGGACACAGGCCACCTCGCATAAGGAAGCGGTATACAGAGTGAGTGGACACAAATATTTCGCGTTAGTTGTTGATTATGTCATCATTCTGACCTTGTTCGGTGTCGGAGTTGTCATGATTGCAGGAGCAGGATCCATTCCAAGTCAACAATTCGGTATGTCTCCGCTAGTAGGTGTTATTATTATGAGCGTTCTCGTTATCGCAACCGTGATGATGAACGTGGACAAAGTAGTCAAAGTCATTGGCAGCATTACCCCGTTTTTAATTTTTACAGTGATAATCATAGCCATCTATAGCCTGTTTACCATGGACCAGTCCTTCAATGATTTGAATCCTGTAGCAGTCGACCAGCCTTCAGCCTTATCGAATTGGTTTTTCTCCGCTATTAATTACGTCTCCTTTAATGTGGCAGTGGGTGCATCCATGTCCTTGCTGATGGGAGGTAATGAGAAGGATGAGCGGACTTCGGCTCTTGGCGGGTTACTTGGAGGTCTAGGACTCGGAATCATGATTGTTCTCAGTCATTTGGCGATTTTCTCGAAAGTCGATACTGTAGCTGCTTATGATATGCCGACCCTTGCTCTCGTCAATGACCTATCCCCGGTATTAGGAATATTCTATTCGATTGTTTTGTTCGGGATGGTCTTCAATACAGCAGTCGGCATGTTCTTCTCTTTTGCTGCTCGTTATACAGAAGTCGGGACAAGCAAGCACAAGAAATTTGTGCTTATCACTGGAGTTGTGGCTTTCGGTCTCAGCTTTGTAGGGTTTACAGAACTTGTCGCGTTCTTTTATCCTTTGATTGGATATATGGGGCTGTTCCTGATCTTAGCTTTGGTTACAGCGCCGTTCCGGTTGAAAAAAGAACAAAAGAAAGAAGAACGCTTATCTGCATAAACCAAAAGGTCACCTTTACATTGGTGGCCTTTTTTCATTGTTTCGTTGCCGGCCCCCGTCACGAATGTTATTTTTTACTTATGGTATGGTTCGTCGCAGGGAAATTCCAAGAGGGAATAGTAGCTATGACTCCAACAGGCTGTTTCTGAACAAGGATACGTTTATTTCTATTGGAGGCAGGGACCGTTTGGGTGTTATAAAGATATGGGGACCGCGATTGAAATTTATACTAGTGAAACTGAATAATAGAAAAAGATGCTTCCAGAAAGTCAAAGACCATCTAAAGAGCATCCTCAGTACTTATAAAAAATTTGGTGTTCTTATAAAATTTTGATGAAATTGAGTGTTTCATCCTCCTCCTAACCCATATATTAAGGGGAGTCTGCCTTATTACAAAGTTCTCTTTTAGAGTTCTTGAGTGGTTGGACGAATAATCATCTCATTGATCACGCTACATCAACGGGATGGCCTTCATCAAATGCAAATTTTATTTTGTTTTAACTTAGTTCATCATAATAGTGTTAATGTACCCCGCTAAAACACAAAGACCGTTATTTGATACCCACATTTTCCTCTGTTCTCTACCTTCTAAGGCACAATATATATCGAAAAGCAGATCATGAACTTGATCTCTATTAACAAAATCAAAAGCTTGCGTGTTGTCTCCATACTTTTTTTCTAAGTAGTCAAAGACCTTCTTATTTTCCAATTGTATATTAATATCTTCTAAAGTTTCTGATTTTCCTTGGTCAATTAGAGATAATACGGATAATTGATGAAGCCCTAAAGTTCCAATCATATTTTTATCCAAGTCCATTATTAAATCCTCCTTCATTGTCTACTTTATTCTTCATTACTTTCTGTATTCCTTCTAACATTCTAATTATTTCCAATAAAGCCACAAAAAAGTTTTCGGCATCATCAGTAATGAACGATTACACGTGACTCAATACAAAATGTTTAGTACATACGATACAGGTATTTGCCTTTATTCAATTGTTCATAGTTACTCAGCAATGCGATCCTACCCCTTAAATACATGAGTATTCAGAAAACTAATTGAATGCGCTTACATCTTGGGTTATAATTCATTAGGATGAGTGATTATTAGTATGAGTGAAGAGGGGATAAAGAATGAAGCATATATTGTCATGGAAGGTTTCCTTCCAATCATTTACTATCGACAGGATGCTGGAGTTTTATCAACTATGTCGAACAGTTAAAAGTAATATATACTTGTTTAATGATGAAATGACATGTGAAGTAACTAGATTCACAAAGCTTGTTTCATATATTTTAACATTAAAAAACCGGGAACTCCTGATTATTGTTGAAGGTAAGGATGCTCTATCAGATAGAGAATGTATAGATCGTTTTTTTAAATCTACAAAAGTCCGCTATCCTGCCTAGGTGAATGACGCCTATCCATAGAGTCTCGGTTGGGTAGAGAAAGAGGAAGCTTTTACACCAATTAGGTTTCCTGGGGAGGTCACTAATAAAAGTATTCAAGTATTCCTTCCCTCTCTATTCTGATTATATTAGCAGAATGCCCTTTAAAATTAAAAGATAATTATGTAATAATCAGTTATTTTTTTCTGACTTTTACTAAATACCCACCCTCTATGGTGAGGTTCCCCAAATCTTTCCTTCTTTAAAACGTTCATCCCAATAGTGCTTTCTATAAACCATTAAAATCAACCTCCAAATGCCGAATAATGATAAAAAGAATATTATAGAAACGCCCCCCTTTACTTTAAGATTTGAATTCAAGACATCCGTATGCAATCACTCCTCTCATTGGAAATGCCTGATTCCCGCTCTATGAACACTTTAGCAGGCAACATAATAATAACTTACAAATTAACATTATTAAGGTTTTATAAGTAAAAGACTAAGGCAATTAGTATTCATCGCCTTAGTCTTTTTACGTTTAAAAATTATTTCAAAAAAAGCAGACATCCCATAACTCTTAGTAGCTGGAGCTCACAAAAAAACTTAGATTCGAACTATGTAATGTCAAATTTTGCTTACCCAAATCAAGTCTACTCAACTTTAGATATTTTATACAGATATGGGAATAATTTTGGAGAAATTAGGCATAATATAAAATAAGTAGACATTTACTTGGTTGAAGTTGAATATATGAATCTTAAAGACATAATATAATAGCACTTTAAAACCAATTGTATAACACCTGAGTTGTGCTTAGAATAAAAGGTAAGGCTTTAATATACTGATCTGTGCACTTCATTAGCAATTAGGTAATTAGGTAAAATAGATTTAGCAAAGTATAGAGGAGGAAATGGATGAAGATTAAGGTTGATATTAACATAGATATTAAATTACCTGACCTCCCTAAAATCAACACCACAGACATACTTCCTTGGCTAACTTTAGGGGCAGAGATTATTAGATTTTTTATGATGTAAAAAGGGTTTAGGGTGTAACCCCCTTCCCCCACTACTTATTTAAATACATATTATGGGGATGGTTTTGTTGTCTAAAAAGGAATGGTTTTCATTAGCTCTGGTGGTATGATTAAGAAACTGAAACTAATAAATGAAAGGGAAGGTGACAATCCCATTGTCCCTTCCCTTTTCATTCTACCCTTTCGCCAAATCTTGCGAACTTGTGGCTCCTAAAAGAAACAGAATTATTATAGTTTTTCAAACGTATATGGCGTTGAGGAGGGACTAAGCTTATGACTGCACCCCTTGAGCATTAATTAAAAAATAGCCGACTCCTCTTAACGTACGGAGATCGGCTTTTTCTGTGTCGAATTTTTCTTAGCGTACGTTTTCCGCGTTTTGCTGGCGGTACCCCTACATAAGGTTATTTATGTAGCTGTCAAAGGATGGCGTTGTTTTATCTCTTTTATAGATAGGTTTAAACTATAATTTCCATGTTCGAGAAGGTTATTGAGTAAATGATTCAATTCTTCTTGGGATTTAATTTTTATTTTTAATAGATAACAGCCTTCGCCAGATATTCTGTGAGCTTCTACTACCTCTTTCCGATCATTAATAAAACCAATAAACGAATCATGATTTGCTGTTTTCATATGCATAATGACAAACGCCGTATAGGGAAGTCCTAATTTCATTTCATCTACTATTAGAGAGTAGGCTTTAATTACACCATTTTCCTCAAGTTTATTAATACGATTCCCTACTGCTTGACCCGTCATATGAATTTGTTCTCCTAAGTATTTCCATTGAACACGTGAATTTTCGAATAGTAACCGAAGGATCTGAAAATCAATGTTATCAAGTTCCATAAAAAAATCCTTTCAACATGAAATTAATTGATATAGAAGTGTTTCATCAAAGTATCGATAAAAATCAAATTATAATTTATCATTATATTAAATACTTTAATGAGGTGAAAAAAATGAGCACTGCTTTAATTATTATTGATATTCAAAACGACTATTTCCCAAACGGAAAAATGGAGTTATTCAATCCCGTAAAAGCAGCCGATAATGCAGGTGAAATTCTTGAATGGTTTAGACAGAATAACAAAGATAATATTTTTCATGTCCAGCATATCGCAAATGATGAAGGGTTAGGCTTCTTTCTTCCAAATACTGAGGGAGTAAAAATTAATGAGGCTGTATTACCAATAGAACAAGAAAGCCTTATCATAAAACATACACCTAACAGCTTCTTCAAGACTGAATTAGAAAACAAATTAAGAGAAAACGGTGTGACCAAGCTTGTGATTGTAGGCATGATGACACATATGTGTATTGATGCAACAGTCAGATCTGCAGTGGAGCTAGGCTTTGAAACTACACTTATTGAAGATGCTTGTGCGACCATGGACTTATCTTATCAAGATAAGGTCGTCCCAGCAGAACAGGTTCATTATTCATTTGTCAGTGCTCTTAACGGAATGTATGCCAATGTAATTTCAGCCGGGGATTTCCTGAAAAAAAATTAATTAAATTCAATTAGGAGATTGTTAAAAACAACAATCTCCTTTTGTTGATGTTTGTACACGTAATTGGGTAAAGATAGCATCTGTAGATTTTACCACCATTTCCCCCAAAAAGTCATTTTCATAACATGACCCGTGATAAAAAGAGCATTTCAATAAGCTACATACTCTTTACTCCTTCATATCCTTCATTTTTTATAAAACGTGTTTTTCTTCATAGGATAATTTCCTTTTCCAATAACTTCAAGAAAGGAAATAAGCTTGCAATAGCTATTTCTACTGCAATTTTTCTCTGGCCCAGCCTCAAAAAACCGCTTGAACCTTAATTAGGCTCAAGCGGTTTTTAGGCAGGACGCCCTGAATTAAATCAATACGAGATAAAAATAGTTAACTAATCATGCCATAATCCTAAAGAACTGCCAATATTTTAGTTTGTATCAACACCCAAATAATTTTCCAAGGCGAATCTCCAAAAAGAGGATCAACCCCACAAGTGTAGGATTGGTTTCTGACTTAACGTATTACAGAGTCTTAGTACGAATAAGTTACATTATTTTCAATAAGCGTTCTTTCTAGTTTTTTCAACTTTTCAATTGATTCTTCAGAGGAACGTTTCCCAATTTCAATAACTAATGCCTCTATCAATGTAATAATTGGTACCACAGAAAATTGTTTTTCACTTACTTCTACTTTTAATGTTACGGATGCGTATCGAATAATAGGACAAGAAACATGATCTGTTATCAATATTATCTTGACACCCAGTTGATGGACCAACATAGCTGCTTGTATAATTCGATTAGTGTAGGGCTCAAAAGCAAAAACAAGTAAAACTTCATCTTTGTCAAATTGTAATATTTTATCAAATAGTACTTCGGTATCATGGCTTAATTGTCTTATCTTAGAATAAAATTCTCCAAGCAACTGTTCAAGATATAAAGCCATGGCCTTATAGGGTCTAGCACCTAAAACATTAAGCTGACTTGAATGACTAATAACGTCAATTACAGTTTCAAAATTTTCTACTAAGTTTGAGTCTAATGATTTATCCAGTATGTTCATTGATTCCTTCCAAACTTGTATTATAGTTGGAGTACTCTCTTCTTTATTTGGGATTTCTGAAAATGACTTCTTTAATGTCCATTTTGAATCAGCAGGCAATGATTCATTAAAGATATCTTTTCGAAAATCATTAAAGTTGTTATACCCTAGTGCATTTATCGCACGCATAACGGTTGAAACTCCAACGTTAGCATTATCTGCTAGCCCTTTAACAGTTATCAATCCTATCGATTGATAATTCTTCAAGATATAATCACATAGTTGTCTTTGTTTTTTCGGTAGGGAATCCTTAATATTAATAATTTCAGTAATTAATGATTGGTCATCTGAGCTCATTTGAATCTCCTTTCACCTTCTGGCGACAGGTATCTCATATGAGTATATTATATCTCATTACTGAGGATGAACCAATCAAAAGTTACGTTTTCCTACATGGATCCTGTCCAATATAGAAGAGTCAAATACCGGTGTTCCAATAGTTGTTCAGTTTACTTTGATTATTAAGACAATCAATGAATTTCATACTGTTTCAAGTCAACGGTTTTCTTAACCTTACTCCGTTTCTCTGCAACCAGAATTGCTGAATACAAAACTAATGCAATTCCTAACACTTGCCAGGCTCGTAGATATTCTCCTAGAAAAAGTACTCCAGTTAATACGGCAACAATTGGTTCTATCGTAGCTAAAATGGATGCCTTACTAGCTTCTAAGTGCTTTAGTCCTGAAGTGTACAAAACAAAAGCTGCAACTGTTCCTACTAACGATAACAATAACGCTGACAACCAAACATCTACATATTGAAATTGATCAACCTTTCTTATTGTTTCACTTGTTAATAACATGAAAATACTTGTATAGAGAAATGTGTACGTGGTTATTGTCAATGAAGAATACCGTTTTGTTAGAGGCTTACTGAAAATACTGTACAACGCATAACAAAATCCAGATAGAATCCCAAGAAAAAATGTATTCATAGAAATACTTTCTTGCCCTAATGGGAGTAGACCTACAACAAATGCACAACCTGTAATAGCAAGAGCAAGTGCTAAGCTTTTACGAATAGTCAAAGATTCTTTAAAAATAAATCGTGAAAGAATGGTTACAAACAGTGGCCCCGTATATAACAGTGTTACTGCAAGGGATAAACTTGATTGAGAAAAGACTTCAAAGTAAAAATAATAAAAAAACGCAATACTAAAAATTCCTGCACCACCGAAATAAAAGTGATCTTTAAATCTGGTGCGTAACTGGTCACGATAAAATATAGTCATAATTAGAATGAGAATAACAAAGGAAAAAATTCCTCGAATGGCAACTACGTCCCATGGTGTAAAGCCATGAGCATACAATGGAGCAATAAATAAACCAATTAGTCCCCAACATGCCGCGCCAGCGATTGTGACAAGGTAAACTCTAAGATTTAATATTCTTTTTTTCATAGCATCCACTCCAGCGCTAATTTAAGTCATCTGGGTACTCCTATCAGTATTAAGGCATATAAGTTTCCCTATTTAGCCTTTTTAATTTTTTGGCTTAGTGTAGAGCTCTCCTTAGGAAGCTCCCCAAGGTAATTCTTTTTCTTCAGCAGATTGCCACTAATGCGGAAGTTTTCAAGGAACAACCACAACATTGGAATCGTCATCAATAATCCTCCTATATTCAACAGACCCTTAACGGAATCAGAGCCTCCAGAAGCGACTAGAAGGTAAGAGACTGTAGTTACAATACTTCCCATTAAAATTTTCACCTTGGTAGGTGGTTCATCATCAATCTGCTGGTCATGAACACACAGAGTAGCGAGTACAGAGCTCATAGGATCGGCCAGTGTTACAAAGGAACAAATAACGGTTACAAGGAAAACGATTTGAATGAAAGTACCGCCTGGCATACTACCAAGAACCTGGTAAATTGTAGTCTGCATTCCTAACTCCTGTACAGCAGCCCAAACATCTACTAGGCCAGAAGACTGCGCTTTCATAATCATACCGGAAAAAACCCCAATCCAGATGATACAAAAGGTAGACGGTACAAGAATGTTAAACAACAAAAATTGGCGTACAGTTCGCCCTTTTCCTAGGCGAGCCAAAAACATTCCTATAACGGGAGCAAAAATTATAAAGGCGTTCCAGTAAGTAATCGTCCACTCACTCGGCCACGAATCCTGGGGAGCCATCGTATTATTATAAGTAATCTTGCTCCAGAAATTATCCATGAGATTACCAATAGCTTCAGTACTGATTTTACTGATAAACCGAGCGTCTCCGAAAATAAGCGCATATCCTAACAAGAAAAATAATAGTACCATGGTGATGGATGAAACTTTCGTCAATCCCTTAGAGATACCCGTAACAGAGGAAATAATAAAAAATGCTCCAACAAAAACCGCGATAAGCAACCAGACCATATTCCCTTGTGGTATATGAAATACACTTTCAATACCGGCACCTATCTGAAGAAGACCAGCACCCATGGAGTTGGAAACTCCACTAGCAAGAGCAAAAACAGCGAATACCTGGACTATAGTGGTCAGCCAAGGAATCTTACGATTGAAACTATGTTCTACAAGTGAACCAAAGGAAAGACTCTTCTTGGAATTATAAGTTAGCAGAGCGAATGCGAGACCGCAAAAAGCATACATGCTGTACTGAACGAAGGACCAGTTAAACATTGTTTGACTAACTGCGAAAATTGCAGCCTCCCGGGAACCGGCCTCTACACCGGGAGCTACAGGAGGTGTCATAAAGTGGTAAATAGGCTCTCCCATGGCCCAGAACAGCAAGCCAACTCCTATTCCTCCACAGGTGGTGATGGATACCCATTGCCAGGTAGTGTACTCCGGCTTTGCATCCTCGCCTCCGATACGAACATCCCCATACTTAAAAATTACGAAACAAACTGCAAAAATAATGGCCAATATAGCTAAAATATTAATCCACCAACCAAAATTATCTCCTACCCAATAAATAGTATTATTCAGGACTGCACCAAAATTTTCTGTAAAAAACATACCGAAAATAATTTCTACCGTAAGGATAATTATAGCTGGGATAAATACGGCCTTATAAAGGCTATATGTTTTTTCATTTTTTCTCATACAACTTCATCTCCCTCCTTATATTCTATCAATCTAATAACGAGTTTAATATTCTTGTTGATTATATTGATCGAAAACCCTCATTAAACCTCGTCATTTATAATCAATGATGTAGTTTTATGAGGGGATGCCTGAAACTTTTAGGTGATAGAGTTTAAAATACAGTCTAACACTATTTAATTAATAATCTTATCTACAATTCTAATGTAATACAATGGCAAAAGTGAGAGATAAGTTCCTCAAACACAGTAATGGCAACGCTTACAATTTAATTATAATGTTTTTTCTAATAGAAATAAGAGGGTAAGGGGTGTAGAAACTTTTACTGCTTTACTCAACAAAATCACTTAACTAATTAGAAACCACAGCCTTGACTTCCTTTTCTTTTTGAGATTCAAGAAGCCCGAATTCCAGTAAGCTATTAATATTTTGTGCTGCATTAACCCCCGTTTGAATAGCTGTTTCAGTATAAAGGGTACCTAAATAGTCACCTGCTAAGAACAATCGACCCGCAGATTTTGTTAAAATTGGTTGTATTTTTGCACGCCCTGGGTAAACATAAGCTGACCCTAATGGAAATTTATTTACATGAGCTTCAACTACATGATCACTAAAGCCAGGAAATATTTCATTTAAATCTTTCAAATATATTTGAATAATTTCCTCATCAGTTTTATCTAGAAGCTGGCGACCACGATCAGCTGGTGAAAAAGTCATAAAACTACTTCCTGGCTTTCGTTCCTTTGAAAAGGAATGCACTAGGTTAGAACTATGGATAAGAACATCGAATGACCTTTTAGGCGTAGCAAAAGCATATACATCATCCCAAACTTGAGGTTCTGTTTCATTTGTTAAAAATGCTGCACTAACATGTGGACCGTAGCTCACCTGATCAAGAGCGTTTGCGATTTCCGGATCAATGTTCACCGCTATTTTTTTTGTAATAGGGGCAGGAGTCGCGAGGACTGCATAACGTGCTTCCTCCACATGCTTCACGCCATCTTGAATATAGTGGACAACAACCGAGTCTTCTTTCTGAATAACTTCTAATACTTTTGCTTTTAGTTGAACTTGTTCGCCTAATGTTGTTGCCATAGTATTCGTAAACGTTGATGGACCCCCAACAATATTTCTCGTCAGCCCTTCACCTTTATTCCATATCATGTGGAAATAACCTACACCTGCCCCCGCAGATATTTGTTCAGGATCTCCAGTAGATCGGCTAACTGTAGGTCTAAAAATCGCATCAGCATCTTCTGGTAATACACCTGAAAAATCAGTGAAAGTTTGATCATTCATAAATTCTAAAACTCGTTGTTGATAAGCTTTATAGTCCTCTGCTGGACGTCTTTTTGCTACTCTGCCATATTTCATAACAGCTGCACGCACTTTAGCCCCTGCCCACAGTAGAGCAAATCTAGATTTCCATGACATAGGGACCCTAAATGGATACAGTTCAACTCGGCCACCTAAAAGCAATTTTCCATTCAAAAACATTGCAGATAAAGTGCCAGGCACAGGTAATGCAGTTATTCCTACAGATTTAAATAATTCATCTGTAGCTGAACCAGCTCCAGCATATACATGCCCGCCCCAATTCAACCAATAATCTCCTCGACGTTCAGAACGCACCCTTCCACCAACACGATCATCAGATTCTAAAAGTAAAATATCATGGTGTTTAAGACGCCAGGCAGCAGACAAACCAGCAAGTCCGCCGCCTATGATAATTACATCTTTCATTGGATCTCCCTCCCTCTTGTATATTTATAATTCTCCTAATTCAATTCAATTAATGTTGTTTCAACCTTACTTCCCCTAATTCAATCAATATTGTTTCAATCTTTGACTTAAACTTATCGGAAGCAGGCACTAGTGGCAATCTACTTGAGCCTCCTGGTAATCCTAGTGCTTCCAAGCCTGCCTTTACTGTTCCCGGAACAGTTTCTTCTTCAATAGCATTATATAGGTCGAGCAGTTCCTGATTTAATTTAGTTGCTTCTTTTAAGTTGTTTTCATTTACGATTAAATCATATAGTTTTGCTATTTTTCTCGGAGCCAAGTTGTGGGCTACTCCAACAGCACCATGTCCTCCTAAGGCTAAGGTAGGTAAAATTAAATGCTCAAATCCAGTAAGTACCGCGAAGTTTGGATTTTCTTTTGTTAATGCAATAAGTTTAGAAGTATGCTCGCCATCAGCAGTATTTTTAATACCAACAATTCCATCTATTTGACTTATTTCATGAATTAGTTCTGGATCAAGTTCAACACCTGTAGCATCTGGATAATGATAGATTACGATCCCAATGGTAGAGTTTTCTGCTACTGCCTTGTAATGATCAATAATTCCTTGTCTACTTGTTGGCATATAATATGGATTTATTACCAAGGCACAATCTGCCCCAACTTCAGCTGCGTATTTCGTAAGTTCAATTGTTTCTTCTGTTCGGTGACATCCTGTACCCGCCATAACAGGTATTCTACCTTTTGATGTTTCACACACAAATTTAATTACTTCTCTTCGTTCTTCCATGCTCATTAGTGAGTATTCTCCATTACTTCCTCCCACTAAAAGACAGTTCATTCCTCCATCTATTAAATGTTGGATAAGTTGTTCAATACCTTTATAGTCAATACTATTATCTTCTTTCATAGGTGTAGGTAAAGCTGGAATCATTCCGAAAGGTTTATACATATAGATCCTCCTCAAAAATTTAAATTAAATGAATTTTCTACCGGTTTCATGATTTTTCAGGTCTGTTATTGTTTAATATTCACATACACACTTTTCACTTCTGTGTAATTCTCCAATCCATACTCTCCACCCATTTCACGTCCAATGCCAGATTGTTTGTATCCGCCGAATGGCATTGTCTCCCATTCAAGTCCAACATCATTAATCCAAACGGTCCCTGCTTGTAGTTTACGGGCAATATAGTGGCCAGTTTTTATATTTTCTGTCCAAATACTAGCCGCTAAGCCATAATTGCTATCATTTGCTCTTTCAATAACCTCTTCTACGGTATCAAAAACGAAAACCGACATTACTGGTCCAAAGATTTCTTCTCGTGCAATAGTCATGTCATCTTCTACATCCGCAAAAATTGTTGGTTTGACAAAATACCCTTTATTAAATGCTTCTTCGCCTCCCACTACAAGACGTGCACCTTCTTCTTTTCCTTGCTCGATATAGCCAAGAACAGATTGTTTTTGCTTTTCTGAAACAAGTGGCCCCATGTCTGTTTCTGAATCCATTCCTGCACCTAATTTAACCATGCCTACATGTTCTGCCAATTCTTGAACTACTTGATTATAATGTTTACGGTGCACATAAACTCGTGTACAGGCACTACAATTCTGTCCATGGTTATACATCGTACCGTTAAATGCCCCTTCTATAGCTTCTGTTATGTTTGCGTCATCTAAAGTAATTGTTGGGGACTTACCACCTAACTCGAGAGTAACGTTTTTGATTTGATCTGCAGATTTTTTCATTACCTCTTTTCCAACATCTGTGGATCCAGTGAAAGATACTTTGTCAACTAAATGATGAGTAACAATAGCTTCACCAGCTTTTCGACCCGATCCAGGAATGATGTTGACCACACCGTCAGGAAAACCAGCTTCTTGGAAAAGTTTAGCTACATAAAGTAATGAAAGCGGTGTTTCACTTGCAGGCTTAATCACAACTGTACAGCCAACAGCTAGAGCAGACCCGAGCTTCCAAGCAGCCATCAAAAGAGGGAAATTCCATGGAATAATTTGACCTACCACCCCAACAGGTTCGTGCTCAGTATAATTCAAATATTCTGGCGAAACTTGTGTTGTTTTTCCTTGAATTTTGGTTGCGAAACCCGAATAGTATCTGAAGTGTTCGATGGATCCATCAACATCATCTGTTAATGCAACTTTATAGGGTTTACCGTTATCAAGGGCCTCTAGTTGTGCAAGCTCTTCACGATTTTCTTCTAGAAGATCTGCGAACTTGTAGATGAGACGCGACCTTTGAAACGCTTTCATTTTTGACCATTCACCATTATCAAAGGCTCTTCTTGCAGCTCTCACGGCAGTATCAACATCCTCCGTTTGTGCTTCACTAACTTGGGCAATTGTTTCTTCAGTTGCAGGGTCAATAACATCAAATGTTTTTCCATTGACCGCTTGTACGTATTCTCCATTAATGTAGAGACCTATATTCCCTTCCAAGAACTCTTTTACCTTGGGTTTTAATTCGTAACCAGTTGCTTTCATTAGTATTTCCTCCTATGTTCACCCTTGAATTTTAAAAAAACAGAATTTTTCTACTTGTTTGAATTTAATATATCAAACATGTGAATTAATGTAAACCTTTTATTTTAAAACGGAATAAAATCATTCATTTACACAAAATTCATAACATCTATATAATTTTATGTAAAAAAATAGAATCACTTTAATATGATGATTCTCTAAACAGTTAAATTATTGAGTTCTTATTCGACTAAAATTCATATTTAAAGAAGGAAATATTATTGTATAATCACTCCCTTTAACAAAGGACTCTCGCATTTAAGCCTAATCAAACATCATCTTTACATTTTGGAAATTTCGCGTTAAGCGATTTTTAACTAAAAAAAGTCGAATTCCTGTTAAGGAACCGACTTTTTAAAATTGGCTTGTTCAACTATCGCTACCTGTTATTGTAAGTCCCTTACAATGTAGCTAGAAGAAGATCCTTTTCTTATAGTGAAGAAATCCGGAAGACTCAGTGTCGAGACATATTAAAGGTAACTAGGCTCTCCCAGTCCATTTGCAAAATCATTAATTTCGGGGTTATTTGTCTTGAGAAGCTGATAGACGAATTTGATTGCTATACAAAAACCATACGAATTCTTCGTATGGTTTTAAAAGATTTAACAAGGGGTTCTCGAGAAAAGAGTAAGCATTCTTCGGAAGAATGTTTACTTACATTTTTCTACCATTCTTTTTAGTTCTACTTTTATACTTTTCTAACGGATTCAATTTCTTTTTCTAACGTTTCCAATTTTTCTGTTATGGGTTTTAATGATTCCTGAAGCATCACTTGCAAGCACCTTTTCATCTTCTTTTAGAGTGGATTGCATATACACCTCTTATGTGGTGATGTTAAGTAAAGTTTATGCTTCCTCGATTGTGCTGATTGGACTGAATAATTCATAGGTACTTTGCTCGTTTGGTACGCCCCACTCCTTAAGAGCACCGTTTATCGCTTTCAAAAAAGGAAGGGGGCCGCAAAAGTAAAAATCTTTCCGGTTATCGGATAGCACCGTTTGTAGAAAATCTAAATCAATAAATCCCTCTTTATCATAACGATGTTCGGATCGGTCTTGTTCAGTAGGATTTGAGTAGCATACAAAAGAAGTGACGTTCTGATTTTCTTTCACTAATTTCTCTACGTGTTCCCTCATCGCATGGACATTACTATTCTGAGCTGCGTGAATAAACGTGATTTCACGTTCAGAATGATTTTCAACCAGGGTATTGAGCATACTCATCATTGGCGTTATTCCTACGCCTCCACTAAGCAAAACAATCGGTTGTTCTTCTGTTGTATACGTGAAATCCCCTGCAGGGGCTGCAATAGATAGTGTATCCCTTTCTGAAATTTCGTTATGAAGATAATTCGATACAATTCCGGCTGGTGCACCGTCTTGTGAATCCTCGCGTTTTACGCTTATTCGGTAATACTCCTTATTAGGAGCATCTGATAAACTATAATGTCTCATATGAAAGTACTTTTCGCCCTCTATATCTGCCTGTATTGTGAGATATTGACCAGGTTTATAAGAGGGAATAGGTTTACCGTCTTCAGGTTTTAAATAAAAAGAAGAAATGACATCGCTTTCTTTCACTTTTTGGTCTACATAAAAAGAACGATTCTCGATCCATCCACCTGGTTGTTGCTCCGTCTGTTGGTAAAGTTTAGCTTCCGTTTCAATAAAGATATTTGCAATGGCTTTGTAGGCTTTCTCCCAAGCTTCTATGACCTCATCCGTTGCTGTTTCGCCGAGCACATCTTTCACAGCTTTGAGTAAAGTCTCACCTACAATCGGGTATTGTTCGGCCTGAACACCTAATGCCCGGTGCTTTTCGGTCACTCTCTCTACCATTGATTCGATTGCTTTTAGATTGTCAATATTGGCTCCAGCTAAATAGACGCCATATGCCAATGCACCTTGCTGAATACCACGTTTTTGATTCGTTTGGTTAAACATGTTGTACAAATCTGGAACGCGTGAGAATAACAATTCGTAAAACCTTTCACCAATTTCCTGGCTGTGCTCCTGCAATAACGGAGCCGTTGATTTGACAATCTTAATCGTACTTTCGTCAAGCATTAGATTACCCCTTTCGTATTTAATGTTGGCAGCATTGTTAGTGTGTACGTATTCACCTTTCTTAATCTTCTAGGGTGACAGGGTACTTATTTCACAGTATCCAAGGTTACAGATACCAATGAATGGGTATAATTAATAATCTATTTAAATGTGTATTTAAAATACATCTTTATAGTAACTCAGAGTCATGTTTAAAGCAATATATATAATACTACTTTAAATAAATGGACACATTTAGGAGACTGATGTGAATTTCAGTGGTAAATAACGCATTAATTTTAGGGTTACTTTTCTTAAGAAACTGATAACAGAATGAATTTGTTAAAAAAACAAGGGTTTTTTTGGGATATATTTGGAGAAAAAAGACCTCTAATTGCATTAGAAGTGTCCAATCTATATTCTAATCTGCAAAGAAATGCATTAGGAGCAGCTACCTTAATTGGATTTAGTCAGGTTGCTTTTACGAGGGACAAAAATTGCTATAAAACATGTTAAAGCATTTGGGAATAAATTAGAGGAAAGTTATCTCACTGTACCTATGACTTGGGAAACGGAGATAACAAATAATACAACTAAAACCTTTTCAGATAAAATCATAATGTTTTATACATCCGCTTTAATATCATTAAGTATTGGTTATTATGGTACTGGTCTAGCACAAAGTCCAAGAGTAGATGTCGGTCTCATGTATAACAAACTTCCAGTGGAAATTCAATTACATTCTAAGGATGGGGCTAATATTATGATTCAAAATAGATGGTTAGAACAGCCGATGGCTTCAGATAGGGATCAGTTAGCAAGAAAGAATAATCCAAATATGTAATATATAAATTAGGTAAAAAAAGAGTAAGTGAAAGACTTTCGTTTTACTTTTTTTACATTCACGCAACGTAAAGGTGTGCTGAGATTTTATATATAAATACTTGAGTAGCCATTGTTACTCTAATTACATTTTACCCTAACTACCGCTATTACTCGCTGTTGCAGCTGCTGTAACCCCAGCGATCATTGCCGCTTGCTGTGCTTGAATAATCGTTTCAATTGTCGTTTGAATACCAGTTGTAATCAAGCTAGTATTTTCTACTTTATCTCTCACAATAAAATTAGTAGCGATAATAAAATTGATATCCTTTTTCCAGCGGAATTGCTTTTCAGTATTGAACCGATAATATAATGACATAATGGTTTCAATATCCTTTGAACTGTTTTCGATCAATGCGAGTAGACCAATCGCTGGGTAGAACATAGGCTTTACTCGCAATCCCATTTTTTTAAAATCGTGGGTTAAACGCTTAGCTCGGTCAACTAGTACAGATGCATCCACATCCTGTTGAATGGTAAAAATATGACTTAAAAACTGCAAATCGTTCCCTTTTCGGAACCCATTTTGATCCAATTGATCAATAATACCTATCAATATCACTTATTAGATCGTCGATATTACTATCTAATTGCGCCAATAATAACGCCAATGGATAATCATTGTCACCAGTCAAAAAGTAATGACTTTTCTTCATATTTTTATAAATAATCATTGCCCGATCAATAAGGAGGTCACTGTCTGTTTCAGCATTTGATGTAAGTAAACTTAATGCAGCAATATACGTAAAGTTCCCTCTTTTGAAGCCACCTTCTACGAGCTTCTCATAGACAGCAAGATACTTGTGAAAATTTTCTTTAGGCTCATCAAAACGGAGATCAATCATCGCTGCTATTGTAAATCGAAGGGATGATTTCAATGTCGAAAAAACCCCAACATTTTTCTTAATATAATTACTTATAGCAGAAAACCTCTCCATTTGGAATGATTTTTCGTTCATGCTATAAAGTGAAGAGATCATCATTAACGAGCTTGGATCTACTGTACTCCACTTTAATTTTTTCTTTAACTGAGTAAATACCTCAATATATTCAGCAATAATTTGGTCAAGGTCCCGCCCCATTAGATCACATCCTTTGCATCCTGATTATTACTATCTACGAAAACATTGCAAAAAGGTATCATTTAACTTCCTATCATCTTCACAAGATTTTTTCCCACTCAACAAAGTTTCAATATAGTCGCCTAAAAATATAAATCAGAACAGAATGCAAAATCATAATCCCCGTTATTAAATACCACATAGCCATACGCCAATCATTGCCGTCTAATGGCATTACAAAGTCTTCAATAAGTCTAACGATAACCCATCCTATAATAAACATCGGAAAAATAATTGTATAAGACTTATTGAGAATTATTTGTCCACGTTCATCTTTTCCTTCATAACCAAATTGAAATTTAGACCAAAAAGTAAATGCAACAATTAAAACACCAAAATAAATATAGAAAAACATTTACGATTCCTCCCTTAGTTTATATTGAAAGACTTCTTCCAATTCCACCTCAAACAAAAGTGTAAGTTCATATGCTAATTTGAGTGACGGGTTATATTTATTTTTTTCCAATGAAGCAATCGTCTGTCTACTAACACCAATTTTCTCTGCTACATCTTTTTGTGAATACCCTTTTTTAGCTCTTAACACTGGTAATTCATTTTTAATTTCACCATGTTCATTCATTATCCATCCTCCTTATGAGTTATATACACTGTAATATATTTTTGACAAAATGTAAACTATTTTTATTTTATTGTCGTGTATTTTTTACTTAATGATGTTAAATCATACGTATGAAGTTTAAATCAGTGATGGTATTCCACTCCTGTACTATCTCTTTTTTATTTCGACCAAACCGATCAAGAGAATGAATGTAGAGCACTTCCCCCGGTCGGAGAATTCGCTTTAGGATCTGGTACTGGTCTCTTTCAAAATCCTTACCACTCACTTTATCGAAAAAACATCACGCTTATTGATTCCTTTTTCTTTCATGGCAGTGACGTTCTTCATTTTGATCTTTACTGCTCACTCCGTATTGTCTATTCTCCATTTTAAAGGGACACTCCCTTCCATTTAATTTTTTCCCTCCTTCAAGTGTTCCTTTTCGATCTTCATGATAAGTATTCCGACGAACTAGAGCCTTGTATCTTCAAACCGCTCTGCCGCTTCTTTAAGATTTACGTCCGCGGATTCCGAGGAGCGAGCGAGTTGAGGAATAGACTGATGAGCACACACTCCACCGATGAAGTACGTGCTCTGCTTGATGAGTTTACAGAAGAACATGGAGGGGTGACGGAACAGGAGGGTTTTTCTGTTTCTTAGGTTAAAGTCCTTTTCGTTAGACGTTAGAACCAAATCATTCTTATATTTTTACAGGAGAGGAGAGCCGTTTGTGCTTTTCTCTCTTTTTTATGGAGGATGTCCTTAAGGTTTATGGAAAATTGCTGCTTGTATGAGTCGTATACGAACAAGAAAGTGCCCCCTCGTTTTGAAACTGTCACAAAATTTTCTGAAACTGACAACAAAAGTGAATTTCTTGAAACTAGGAACAATATTTCCTTGACCATATGTTGATTAGGGAGGGTCAGCTGGATGTGGTGTTCTGAATGAGAAGTGGGGTCAGGGCCTTCTGCCATACTAAGTGATCGATGTGTTGTTGAGGATGAGAGACCTGACCCCAGATGTGACGTTCTCGTGATAGTGTCTTTTGGTAGAGGTTCTGCTTCTTCAATTGATCTATGTTTTAAATAATTTCATGGGAATCGTTATATTATCAGAAAATTATGGTTTCGATTCTCTTCTTTAAGAAGTATATAAAAACGCTTGAATCTTATAAGATTCAAGCGTAACTATTTGATGGAATACTGCCCATCCTTTAAATATAACCTCCAAAAGAAAAAGCCACTTAAATTACCTTAATCTATTTTTAACATACTTAATTTAACCTTTAGTAGCACCAGAAGTTAATCCTGATATTAGGTAACGTTGGAGATACAAGAATACAGCGGCAATAGGTATTGCTATTAATATTGCACCAGCAGCAAATCGAGTGAAGTTGTTACCAAATTGATCATTAATAAAATTAAATAGCCCTAAAGCTAAAGTGAAATTTTCTGGACTTCTCAATATAATACTCGGCAAGATAAAATCCATAAACGGCGTCATAAAATTGAAGAGTGCAACAACCGCCAAAATAGGTTTTGCTAGCGGTAACATAATTTTGAAAAAAATTCGAAAATGTCCTGCTCCATCGATTTTTGCTGACTCGTCTAATTCTCTAGGAAGAGTGTCAAAATAACCTTTTACAAGAAAGACATTGAGTGGGATGGCTCCCCCGATATATATTAATATTAAACCTGTCAATGTATCTAACAAGTTCACCATATTTAAAAGAAGATATAGGGCAACCATCGCCATAAGAACGGGAAACATTTGTAACAATAAAAAGGTATATATACCATTTTTTCTACCTATGAATTTATATCTAGAAAAGGCATATGCAATAAGAGAAACAACTATTACAGAGCAAATTGATGTGATAGTCGCTACAATTAATGTGTTTTTATACCATAGTAAATAATCACTACTAGGATCAAAAAAGAGCCACTTATAATGAACAAACGACCAGTTTTCTGGAAACATTGTAGACCCATATAAGCTTGTTCCCGGGTTTAAAGACAAACCTAATGTCCATAACAACGGATAAGAAATGAAAACGAAAACGATTCCAATAAACAAATACATTCCAATTACTTGAAGGTTGCTCTTAGTCTTTCTAGTCACTTACATCTCCCCCTCTTCTTTAAAGGAACGTGTGCGCCTGAATTGATAGAAAGCAAATCCGGCAATTATTAAACCAATAACTATCGATATTGCTGCTGCCATATTATAATTCTGAGTTTCAAAAGTTAAATTATAAACCCATGAAATCAAAATATCCGTACCACCAGCGTTCTGTCCCCGTACAGCAGGTCCACCTTGGTTAAAGAGGTAGATTATATTAAAATTATTAAAATTTCCCGCATATTGCATAATAAGAATTGGTGCAGTTGCAAACATTACTTGTGGGAAAGTAATACTCCTAAATTTTTGCCAACTCGACGCTCCATCCATATCTGCTGCTTCATACCAATCTTTAGATATACTTTGTAGTATCCCAGTAAATATGGCAAATACAAAGGGGAAGCCTACCCAGATTTGGATACCTATTAAAGCAATTTTTGACCAAAATGGATCTGTCATCCAGGGAATCGCTTGATTAAAAAGCGGACCTAAAATATCGTTATTAATTGCACCAAAATCATTATTAAACAGGGCAGCAAAAATCAATATAGTGACAAATGCTGGTACAGCCCAGGGTAATATTAACACCGTTCTAATGAATTTTTTGAATTTGATTCTCGGGTCATTCACAAAGATAGCTAGGATTAGCGCTAAAGCTATCTGTAAAGTAGTAGCGACCAATGTCCAAATAACTGTCCATGAAAAAACACTAAAAAATGTACTACGCCAAATGGGTACCGTCACTAATGATATAAAGTTTTCAAATCCTACCCAATTCAATAAATTTTTTGGAGGAGAATTATATAAATTGTAATCTGTAAATGCTATAAAAGTCATATATAGTAATGGGAACACAACAACAAAAATTAACAAGAACAGCCCCGGCCCTATGAGTATGTATGGAAAACCTTTATTCCATCCTTCTCGAAAGCTTTTTCGCAGACTATCACGTCTAATTCCTTGTTGAAACTTCACCGCTTCTTTATAAGCATCGAGTAAATTTAATACATAAAAGGTTATTGCAAACCCTGTTATTATAAGAGAGATTATCCCTTGAGCAAGCAGGACACGAGAATCGTCTAATCCAGGGATTTCACCTAGCGTTAAGAGTCCCCAATATCCTATATTTAAAAATTGATAGAAGAACAAAATAAACGATATGGTAAAAAGTAAAAAAGTTGTTCCCTTAAAATAATGACGATTATACAATTGCCCTAATCCAGGAACAAAGGATAATGTAACTGCTACTTGCGGTTTATGTCTTTGCTCAGCCAATTTTTACACCACCTTATAAATCTTTGGTGAAAGAATGGTTATCACATTCTTCCACCACACTTGCTGACTTATTAGTTTTCCCCACCATGTAGCGAATTTTGCTCTTTTATTGTTGCTTCAGCTTCTTTCAATACTTCCTTAGGGTCTTCCCCATCACCAATGAATACTAAGGCATCCCCCATTGGCTCCCAAATTTGTGCCATTTCCGGAATATTTGGCGTAGGATTAGCGTATTGAAGTTGCTCTTGAATTCCTTGATAGAGTTCACTTTCAATACTCACACCCTCCCGTGCTGGAATACGTCTAGTGTCTTCAAAGAGAAGCTCAGAGTTTGCAGTATTTGTCATAAATAAAGCGAAATCTGTTGACCAATATTTATTTTCACTATATTCTGATACTGCTAATCCCTTTACACCTAAGAAAGATTCTAACTGCTTTCCCTTATAGGTTGGCAGAGGAGCAATAGCTAACTTATCTCCTAATCCTTCCTCAAAATCCGGAATCCCCCACGGTCCTGAAATAATGGCTCCAACTTTTCCCTTGCGGAATAATCCATTCATTACATCGTAAGTAAGGCTTTCTGGAATATATCCATTCTCGTGCCATGACTGGATAATTTCTGCACCCTCAACTACTTCATCACTTGATAAACCAATATCGCTAGTATCATATCCCCCTTGTTCACTTTTTCCGAAAACATATCCTCCCGCCGCAGTCAGGAAAGGAAATGTGGGATATAAATCAGAGGTAATATTTAAAAACCCAAATTCATCTTGGTCTGTGTTTGTTAACTGTTCAGCAATTTCATTAATTTCTTCTATTGTTTGAGGGGCTTCAGGAACGAGTTCTTTATTATAGAATAAGCCAATTGTTTCAACTGAAGATGGAATCCCTAAAAGCTTTCCATCAACGGTGAATGCTTCAATTGCTGATTCTTGGTATCCTTTCAATTGTTCATCTGTTATTTCAATTTCTGCAGCTAGTCCTTGTAAGTAGGCGTCCCCAATTCGGTCATGTGTTTCATAAAAAAGATCAGGCCCTCTTCCTGCAGGAGCATCTAGAGAGATATCAGCATTTTCTGCAGCCACTACGTTCACCTTAATACCGGTTTCTTCTGTATATTTATCCCCAATGTTTTGAAATGCTGATTTAGTATCTTCCCATGCCCATAAAGTTAACTCTTCAGGCTTTGCTGGAACTTCCCCATTGGTGGATGCTTCTTCAGTTTCCCCTGTGTCTCGTTGTGGACCGCAAGCAGTCAAAATCATCGATAGTGATAACATTAATATAAACCCTCTTAATAATTTTCTTTTTAACATTGTTGTCCCTCCTATATACTAATTTGATAAATACACATTTGCTTCATAAGGTTTTAGGGTATGTTGTTTCGTTAAGGAAGCATTTATCTTTTTATAATTTTGTAGAATAAGAGAATATTCATTATATTTAAGATTATCAGGTAGTTCACCAGTAACACTTTTATCTGTCATGTTACATATGACAATTGCCTTTTTATCGTCAAGTTTTCGTTCATAAGCAAAGATTCCTCGGTGATCGGGCAGTAACAATTTATAAACACCATATACAAAAACTTCTTTTGTTTTTCTTAACTTTATTAGACTTTTATAAAAATTTAATATTGAATCCTCGTCTTCCATTTGATCTGCGACATTAATAGAAACATAGTTTGGATTTAATTTTAACCATGTATTTTCTGCCGAAGAAAAACCGGCATTAAATTCTGAATTCCACTGCATTGGTGTTCGAGCGTTATCACGACATTTAGCCCAGATTACTTTGATTAAATCTTCGTGAGATTCACCTTGCATGCGATTTGTATGATAGTAATTTAGCATTCCAACATCATTATAGTCTTGAATATTGTCAAATCGGACATTTGTCATCCCAATTTCTTGCCCTTGGTAAATAAAAGGAGTACCTTTCATCAAAAAATATAAAGTTGCAAGCATTTTTGCACTTTCTTTCCTATATAGGTGTTCATCTCCCCAGCAGGAAATACTCCTAGGCAAATCATGGTTTTCAAGAAATAAAGCATTCCACCCTTTACCTTCTAGTCCAACTTGCCAGTTTGTTAATGCTTGTTTAAACCCCATAATGTCTTGTGATTCTTCTGTACCCTTATCCCATAATGCAACATGATCAAATTGAAAGATCATATCAAAATAACCTTTTTCTTCGCTCACCCAAAATTCTGCATCTTCAACGGTGACACCCCCAGCTTCACCAACAGTCATTACATCGTATTTTTTTACTGTCTCCCCTGAGAACTCATCTAATAATTCATCAATCCCTTTTACGTTAGTTGTATATTTAGCAGCAGGTACTACTTCTAATTCTTTTGGATTTAGCATGTCAGGGAATCCAGGTTCTCTTTTAATATGTGATATAGCATCTATTCGAAATCCATCTATTCCCTTATCAAGCCACCAATTTACAATATCGTACAAAGCATGTCGTACATCAGGATTCTCCCAATTTAAATCAGGTTGACGTTTTGAAAATAAGTGCATAAAATACTCATTTGTTTGATTGTCATACTCCCATATTGAACCACTAAAAATCGATTCCCAGTTGTTAGGTGGCTGCCCATTTTTCCCTTCTTGCCAGATATACCAGTCTCGCTTTGGATTATCTTTTGAAGAACGTGATTCAATAAACCATGGGTGTTCATCACTTGTATGATTAATTACTAAATCAATAATGAGTTTCATATTGCGTTTATGAACTTCTTCTAATAATTGATTAAAGTCTCCCATAGTACCGAAATCATCCATTATGTCTTGATAATCGGAAATGTCATAACCATTATCATCATTAGGTGACTTATACATCGGACATATCCAAATAACGTCAATTCCCAAATCTTTAATATAATCAAGCTTTTGAATCATTCCTTGCAAATCACCAATTCCATCTCCATTGCTATCCATAAAACTTCTAGGATAGACTTGATAAGCTACACATTCTTTCCACCATTTTTTCTCCATGCTTTAATACACTCCTCAAGTATTCTTAACTATCATTAATAATCTAAATTTATCTCTTCAAATTCGTTACCCCATTTATTTATTAAATTACGTAACCGGTTACGTAACACTCAAAAAAAATTATCCCGTACCTAGACAATCTTTTTTTCTATTTAATTACGTAATCGCTTACATTAGTACCCTTTAATAGAGAGACTAGTGAGAACGCACACTCTGTCTCTCTACAAGTTGATGGCTAAGTATACAGCTTTCCATCTTTGAATTCGTTTCAATCATTTTAAAAATCATTTTTGCAGCCTTTTTGGCCATTTCATTGTGTGAAAGCGAAACAGAAGACAATGGTGGGGTCATAAATTTACACAAATTTATATCGTCCATACCTATAACAGAAATATCCTTAGGAACACTAATTCCTAGTTCAAAAGCAGCAGACAAAACACCTATACCAATTTCATCATTTTCAGCAAAGATAGCTGTAAGATCATGATTTTGATTTAATAGCTGCTTAAAAGATTTAATACCATCCTCAATAGAAAATCTCCCGTATTCTATACAGCGATCATCAATTGGTATGTTGAAATCAGAAATAGCTCTTTTAAAGCCCTCTACCCGGGGAATGGCATTACCAGCAATCCATTCTTCTTTATTCCCACTTATCATCCCTAATTTACTATGCCCATTTTGTATTAAGTGTTTGGTAGCGGAGTATGCTGCCTGATAATCATTTGCCATAACATAAGGGACCGGGAACTCAGAGTAAGCAGATAAAAGAACTAAAGGGACATCCATTTTAACAATATAATCATAATATTCTTTTTTTAATACTGTACTTGCAATGATTAATCCATCAATTCGCTTTTCATGCAATAACTGAAGGTATTTCATTGTTTTTATCCCTTGTGATTCAGTATGACATACTATTATACTGGAACCTACTTCGTGTGCAACTGACTCAATACCGGTTAAAAACTCAGCTATTAGAGAACTCGTTAAATTCGGAACTAATACACCTATGGTGTGTGTTCTGTTATTAGTTAGTCCCCTTGCAATTCCACTAGGAAAGTACTCTAATTCTTGAATAACGTCTAATACTTTCACTTTTGTCTTATCAGAATATCCACCTAGGTCATTCAATATTCTAGATACGGTAGCTGTTGATACATTTGCTCTTTTTGCAACATCCTTAATTGTATAAGCCATAATTCATGTTCTCCCTCATTACGTAACCGGTTACGTAATAACTTATCATAGAATGGAAACCCTTTCAATATTTTTTAATAATTTACTCATTTAAAAAGGATAATACCTACTTCACTTAAAAACAAATAAGCCTCTCAAAAGGTCCAGAGGATTTTTGAAGGGCTTTTAAAAATTATATTAGCTTGAAGTGAGTCTTCCGTATAAGGGTGGAATTCTATATCCATTAAATGGAACAACAGTTGACATACTATTGCTCATTTATATTTATATCTCTCTATGTAGGGTGTTTGGCTTTATTTACCTAAGAGAATCCATTAGCGGCATGAAGTGATATCGCCTAAACTACTATTCGATATCATCAGTGATGACGATTACACGTGACTCAATACAAAATGCATAATTATGCCCCGATTGCTAAAGATCTATATTTTCGCAAAGAAGATATGACTCCTTGTTTTGAAACTGGCCACCTAAAACAGAATTCCTTTACCTTGTGTAGATCTGGGAGCTTCAGCTAGATGTCCTGAATGAGAAGTGGGGTCAGGGCCTTCTGCGATATTAGTGATCGATGGTTGTTGAGTATGAGAGACCTGACCCCAGATGTGACGTTCTTGCGGTAGTGTCTTTTGATAGAGGTTCTACTTCTTTTCAGCGCGAGTGAATCATATTTTACCACTTTAACGCGGTGGACTTTAGCTTGGTGGGGGACTGTGAGATTCAAAAATAATAACCTCTTGACTACATCAATATGTAAATCAACAATAAAATATTTAATAAAACTGATACTGAAGTTATCCATAACCAACTGTTGCTTTTTTCGTGTCTGTTATAAAAAGCTTTCATTGTAATGGAAAGGTTTTCGCGAAACTCCCATATCCCTTCATTTAACCAGTACAAATGGGTTATTATTTCTGCCTCTGTTCCATGAATTTCCTCATTAAATATTAATCTTGTCACTGTTAATGTTTCATATAAACTATTAACTTTTTCATTGTCGACACTTTCCAAATAAGGTGATGACAAAGCTATTGTTCCTCTAACATTGCTATCTAATTTTTTATATTCGCACCTAATTGAATTAACACCTTTATTTTCAGCTGCTCTGGCAAGAGTTAATGCGTAATTTGCCAATTGGAATAATTCTACATTTGTTTCGTGTAATATATCTATTTTTTTGTCAAGGTACTTGTCCTCTCCCTTCCTTTGTAAGTTTTCTTTCCAACGTTTATGTTGCATTAATTGATTAACACCAAGAACTATTAATGCAACCATCCCCCCTATTCCAGCACTAATTAAAGATGCAATTTCGTTTCCCATATTTTTCACCTCACTTACAGATTTTACTGCCATCTGATGACACTTACGACACACCATGGGAGCAAACCTATTCCCTTGAGATTTATCTATTAGTGTTCTAATGATATGATTGAACAAGCAATTAAAATAGGAAGAACGTGATTATTATGCCTCTTCTCACCTACGGCAACACAGAAATCGATTATATATTCCATTACCAGAACCGCAAAGACTTGAAAATATCCGTTACTCTCGTAAACGGAGTAGAGGTTTTTGCTCCACACAATCTTGAAACAGAACAAATGAATAAACTGATCAAAAAGAAATCCCCTTGGATCTTAACCAAGCTTAGAGAACTAAATGAAGTTCAGGTATCGGTTCAACCGAAGGAATTTGTGAGTGGTGAGAAATTTCCTTACTTAGGTCGTCATTATCGCTTAAAAGTTCACAAGGAACCTATCGAAAAAGCCAAACTCCAATTTAAGCAAGGAAAGTTCATTGCTTCCGTTCCCCAAAATTGGTCCCAAGAACAAACGAACCATTATTTAGAAGGTGAGTTCATTCAATGGTACCGAATCCATGGGACGAGCAAAATCGAAGAACGTGCTGATTACTACCAAACCATACTTGGTGTTCAGTCGAATTCGATTAGATTACGGACGCAACATAAGCGCTGGGGCACGTGCACTCCCGGTGGTGACATCTATGTCAACTGGCGTCTCGCCATGGCACCCGTCAAAGTGATGGATTATGTCATTGTACATGAATTGGCCCACTTGCTTGTAGCTGAACACAATGAGCATTTTTGGAAAATCGTTCAGTCGATTCTACCGGACTATGAACAACGAAAAGAATGGCTTCGCGTCCATGGAATGGAATTGCATAACATCGGATAACCAAAAGGGCATGATACCGTATCTGTGGTGTCATGCCCTTCGTGTGTCAATATCCGATCTGTTTATAGTGAACTTCTGCCAGGTTCATCAATTGTAAGGTCAGATTTTCAACTTGCTTATTCGGACAATTACTAGCGCGTAGTTGCCGCTTGATCTTCTTGCGCATCTCTCTTTTTACATCATCTTTTTCCACCCAATCAATCACAGCATGATCGACAATAATCTCAGTGATGATGTGAGTCAATTCTTTCAAACTCTCTTCCTCATTGGAAGCTAGTTCCTTTTCTAACAATTGAAAAAAGGGATATTGTTTCGGCTCAAACCCATGATCTTTACTTTCTTCAGCATTATTTCGCATCTCATGAATCATATCACGGTATTCTTCAAGCAACTCCTCAATAGTCATTTGCCGCTCTTTACGACGTTCAATCAATTCTTCCAAACGCTCTTTTAAAGATGTATATAAAACAGGATTTTCTTCTAATTTGATACGGATTTCATGCTTCAAAGCGTGTTCCATTTCCGCTGCCTTCGATTCCGGTGTCTTGATTTCATCTAATTTTTCCTCAAACCGATTGGATAAAATATCAATGGGTTCGAACAAGACTTCAGGAGTCGTGGCGTAGACGTGTTCTTCAATCAGTTGCCGCACTTTTTCACCACAGTCGGAAATATCCATACCTTCCTCCACGTGGTACCTGGACTTGGCCAGCTTTCGGACTTTCCCTAGCCAGCGCAAATCCTCCAAATACGGCTTCGCTTTCGGATTGGGCATCACCATATCCATGCTTTCAGAAAACTGCTTGAACGCTGTATCAAATTCATTCCGAATGTCTTCGGGCTCAAGAATCGCAAGGCAGCCATCTAAATCATCTCGATTTTGATAGTCAAAAAAGCGCATCGCTTTACGATGTCGCGTTTGTAGTTTCGGAATCTCGGCATCAATGTCGCTGAGTGCCCCTTTGATATCTTCTTCATGGAAGACTCCTAACGCTTCTTCTAAAAATCTTGAGACACCAAAGTAATCAACGATCAATCCATATGTTTTTTTATTATACGTACGGTTCGTTCTGGCAATGGCCTGCAATAAGTTGTGCTCTTTCAATGGCTTGTCCAGATACATTACTTGTTCGATAGGAGCATCGAATCCTGTCAGCAACTTGTCACAAACGATTAAGAAACTTAGCTCATCTTCATGCATCGGCTTTTTGAAACGTTGGATGACCTGTTTTTCTTCTTGCTTGGAGATATGATGGTCCTTTAAATGCTTTTCATCATTGTGGCCAGCTGACATAATCACTTTAGATTGATAGTTACTTAATTCATCCAACATCTGTTTATACATCACAGCAGCTTCACGAGATACAGCGACAATTTGTGCTTTGAATCCGTTCGGCTGAATATGTTGCTCAAAGTGTTCAATAATATCGAGCACAATATTTCGAACTCGTTTGGGTGAAGCCGTAATCGCTTCTTCTGTAGCATATTTCTTTTTGATCCGCTCCCGGTCTTCTTCCGAGTACTCGCGGAAAAAGCGATCAAACAATTGATCGATCGTTTCCCCTTGAACATGCAAGTCAACAAGTCGGGATTCATAGAAAATTGGAACCGTCGCCCCATCTTCTACTGCCTGTTCGATTGGATATTTATCGATATAATCTCCAAACGTGCGTCGGGTACTCTTATCTTTTTTATCAATCGGCGTCCCCGTAAATCCAATGTACGTGGCATTCGGGAGAGCCATACGCATATTGAGAGCCAGTGAACTATACTGACTACGGTGGCTTTCATCCACTAACACAATAACGTTTTCAGATGTGGTCTGTTCCGGAAAGCTCTCTTCATCTTCGGATTCCTGGAACTTTTGCACGAGTGTCATAATCGTCGCTCCAGGACCTTGGTTCAAATAATCACGCAATTCCGAGACAGAACCCGCTTGTTGAGGATTCGGAAAACCACAACGACGGAACGTATTGGTGATTTGTTGGTCCAAATCTTGGCGATCGGTGACTACAACAATTGTCGGGTTCTTTAATTCAGCGATTCGTCTTAACTTCGTTGCTAAAAATACCATGGACAGCGACTTTCCCGATCCTTGTGTCGCCCAGATCACCCCGCCACGCTCTTGAGGCTTATCCGCATGTAAAATTCGATGAACAGCACGGTTAACCGCTCGGTACTGCTGGTAGCGTCCAATCTTTTTAATCACACGTCCATCCTCTGGTTCGTAAACGATGAAATTTCGAATTAAATCGAATAATCGCTCTTTGACGAGCATGCCGGTCACAAGAATGTCTTGAGAAGAAGGGTTAGCCCCAATTTCCGATATAGTTCTTGGATAGGGATCCTTCCACTCCGTATAATGTTGAAGATTCGATCCAATCGTTCCCACTTTTGCTCGGTCATTGCTCGTCGAGATCATGAATTGATTGTAATAGAATAACGATTCATTCTCTCGTTGATAGCGTGACAGCTGCTTTACCCCTTGAGGGATTTGTTCATCTGGGGGCAACGTTGGACTCTTGCACTCGATGACGACAAGAGGGAAGCCATTAACGAACACCATGACATCCGGACGAATCGTTCCCTGAGCATTCGTGACCGAAAATTGATCAACGACAAGGAACTCATTATTATCAATGTTATCAAAATCAATCAATTCTACCGTTTGACTCTTCCGCCCTTTTCCAACATCCTGTTGAACGGAGAGCTTATTAATCAAAACCTCATGGAAATGCTGATTCGCTTCCATGAGGTTGGTGGTGTCTAAGTGCGTCATAGAACGGACGACTTTATTGAGGTTATTCTCATTGATCCAAGGATTCAACCGTTGAATAGCTTGCGTCAAGCGTTGTTTGAGTACAACTTCCATATGTGTATCCCGTTCTTGGTCAAGCAATGCTCCAGATTCATACGTATACCCTAGCGATTTCAAATGTTCAATTACTCGATCTTCGACTAGACCTTTTTCGTTCCAATCTTGGATAATGTTCATGTCTGCATCACCTCGTCTTCCTCTATAGGTACGCGTACTTTTCCAGTGAGCAGTTGTTGCATAAGCGATTTCTTTAAAATTTCCAACTTTTGAAATCGATATTTTTCAACATTTATCTTTTCATCTACAGAAAAAAGAATTTTAACAATTTCCTCTTGTTCTTCTTTAGAAGGGGTAGGAATCATTAATTTTCTAATCGTACCAAGTGCAATAAACTTTTGCACCCCACCATTAGTTCCTTTTGACAGTTGACTTAAAACTAAAGAGGATTGCAATAGGTAATAGATGAAGTAATTTGAGATAACCTGTTTTTCCCTATCAAATTTAACCAGAGCTACGTTTTTAATAGAAAAGTCAAACTCCTTTTTCACTACAACTGGATTACCAATTGTACCTATCATACCAAACAAAATATCCCCTTCTTCTACCCCTGACCTTTTTTCAATTTGAGCATGATCTTGAGTGGAAATATAATTTACATTAGAGAAATCTATTCCATTTGGCTTTAGGTTTTTAGATGTAATCAATGGGATGCCATCGTCCATATATTTTGGTGAATCATGAGTACCATCTCTAACATCAGTAATGTTTTGGAGTTCCTCAATCCTCCATTCTTCAGGGATCTCCCCAATAGATGTTTTCTGGAATTTCGTATGACCAATGCCTTTGGTCAACAGTTGTTGCATCAACCCTTTTTTTACTTTGGTGGTTTGTTCAATGATTTGCTCCGTTTTCTCAATCGCCTCATCGACCGAAGAAAGAATGGATGCGATTTTTTGTTGCTCATTATACGGTGGCTTAGGAATAAACAGTTCTGAAAATACCTTGTAACTAATTTGCTTTCCATCTCTTATCCCAATTACCGCACTCCCCATGTAACTAATAAACCTTGGATATTTAAAATAGTATCTGTAAAAGTTTTCTTCTATATCTTCACCTTCAACCTTTAATACTGTATAAGCAGGGCTAACCAGCCCTTGAATTGAGGAACTTTCAATGCCACCCTGAAAAGATCTTAGACTAATAATGAAGTTGCCTTGTTCTACCAATTTGAAGTTTTTAGTATTGCTTTTATCCATCGATATTCGTCTATCAATTGTATCTCTATAAATTACACCGTACTCTTGTGTAACAGAAAGAACAGGTTCATTGGGATAATTTTTCAAAGTTTTGTTTTTAAAAATCTCTTTAGTTGTTACTACTTCCCAATCTGAAGGAATTTCACCTATGGGAGTTCTTTGTTTGTGATTATCCAAGATAACCCATCTCCTTCAGATAAGAATTCATTTTATTCTCGGTTTTAGCTCTTTCATTTTCCAGTTTTTCCAAGTCTAACAATGCCTTGTTTATATCAATCTCTTCTTCTTCTTCTGTAGTATCAATGTACCTTGCGATATTTAAATTGAATTCATTTTCCTCAATTTCTGCAAAGTCAACAACGCGGCAGTATTTTTCAATACTTGTCCAAGAGTCGTAAGCTTCAATTACCTTCGTAATGTCTTTTTCACCAAGAATATTTTGGTTGGTTCCTTCCTGGAAGTTTTTTGACCCATCTAGGATAAACACTTTACCTTTTTTATCTTCTTCTTTATTTCTATTCAAAATGAGGATGGCAGCTGGGATACCTGTTCCATAGAAGAGGTTTGAAGGTAAACCGATAATTGCTTCAACGAGGTCTTCTTGTAACAAGCCGGTACGTATTTTCCCTTCGGCTCCTCCACGGAAAAGCACACCGTGAGGCATAACCACGCCTGCTTTCCCTTCATGATTTAATGTAGAAATCATATGTTGTACAAATCCATAATCCCCCGCATTTTTCGGTGGCAAGCCAAAACGGAAACGACCATATTCATCGGCCTCGGCTTCTTCACGTCCCCAGTTTTTTAATGAGAAGGGGGGATTGGCAATCACGCGATCATATAATAATAGTTCTTTACCTTCCCCTGTCAGCTGTGGTTCACGAATCGTATCCCCTCGTTCAATACGATGATCACTCAATCCATGCAGCAACAAGTTCATTTTACAAATCGACCACGTATTCAAGTTTCTTTCCTGACCATGCAGGGATAAATTGCGTGGGTCGCCTCCATGAGACTTGATATAATCCACAGACTGAACCAACATACCGCCTGATCCGACAGTCGGATCACAGACACGCATGCCTTCTTCAGGTTTGATCAGTTTGACAATGAGTTCAACAACCTTACTCGGTGTATAGAACTCTCCTCCCTTTTTACCTGCATCATCCGCAAATTGCTTGATTAAATACTCATACGCACGGCCAAGCATATCAGGTTCAGAGAGATGTTCGTTCCCTAAGTTAAGAGAAGAAAAATGTTGAATGAGTTGCAAGAGAAGCTTATCCGGCAATTTTTCTTTGTCGTTGAAATCGATGCTCGCGAGTACCCCTTCTAGCGATTGGTTTTCTTCTTCGAGCGCTTCAAAGGCTTTATTAATAGCTGAACCAATATCTTGCGTTTGGGACTGGATAAACGCCCATCGTGCACGTTCTGGAACGAAGAACTGGTGCTCATCCCGATCATACCAACCGTAATCATCGCCTTCTTCTTGTTCAATAGCTTTTGCCGTTTCAACAAATACATCATTTAATCGTTTTAAAAATAATAGACCAAATATGTAATTTTTATAATCAGAGGAATCAATACTTCCCCGTAGTATATTAGCTGATTCCCATAAATGGGATTCTAGTTGTGATAATGTCAATTTACTCATTTGATGTAGCCCCCGTGTATAGTCTTATATCTCTAATATACCAGACTGCAATACATGAGACTATTGTCATTGTTCGGAAATAGGGGTTTTCAACTAATATCCACTTAAACCTTCGAAGGATTCCCCTGAATTTGCTACCAAGCATAGTACCCAACCACTATGTTAATTTAAATGCAACAGTTTGAATCAATAAGTTAAGTTGATTGTAAATGCCCTAATAACAAAAAGAGGATGACCCCCTAATCCCAGGGAATCATCCTCAATAAATTGAATCTAACAAAATGTCTATTTTGTTAAGTTAGGTTACGATGATAAGTATGTTATTTCACACAAACACAAAATAGGTTTCGATCTTCAACAATCCCCCCCCCTATACTTGAAGACTTGATTTCAAGATCACTACTTAACTACATCAATAATTATTATTCACTTGTTGAAGCGACTTCCTTGACCCCTAACTCTATTTCGTCTTTACCAATACTATCTACAGTTACCTCTTGGTCAACATTCTTCATCATCATTTCATAATGAGAATCATGTCCCATTTTATAAAAAATTTGCATAAATACTTCTAAATACCTTTCTACTGTATCTGTACTTCTTTCTACAAATAAATCTTCGTTAATATGGTGAGATCCATCGTGTAACCAAGAAATTAATGATCTACAGATAGATTTTTCTTCATCTTCAAATTTATTGACTATGTCTGTTAAATTAATCCCTCCAAAAAAGGTAAAATAATTTTCCAGAATTCTTCTCATCACGTTTTGGGTGGTTATTAAGCTTTGGTTCTTTAAAAGAACTAACTCTTTCCACAAGAGTTCATATGAAGACTTGATAGGATTTTCATCGTATTGTTGAACATAAGATTTGTTGTTTGTTTTTCTTACAATCCAAAACGACTCATCGCTGAAAGGTTGGTTTGGCCGTGTGAAGGAAACCTCTTTATGAAAGTATATATTATGCGTTAGTAAGATTAACTGTTTAGTCTCTCCCGTATTATTTTTAGTTTCTTCAATGATCTCTCTTATCAGATTACTTACAATAAACAGGATATTACTGTCCAAGCTTGATATTGGGTCATCTATCACTACTACTTTATTCGTAGTAACTTCTCCACTATCGGTACTTCCTTTTAATAAATTATAAAAATATAGAAAAGTTATAAATGTCTTTTCTCCTTCACTTAACGTATTCTCTACATCTTCACCGTTTTCCCGCACAATTTTATAATGACCTTTTTCGGATGCTGTATCTAACTTAAAGTTTGTAAAACCAAAAGATCGCAGCCTTTTGTTTATCTCATTTACTGAGTGTTCAATGTTCGTTACTTGCATCTGAAGTTGAGAGACTTCTTCCCTCAGTTGTTCTCTATGTTTTATTTTGTTTTTTAATCCAATATTTCTTCCGTTGATTCCAGTAGCTAATTGGTCATCATTAGACTTGAAGCTGTTATAGCTTTCTTTATTTTGCTCAAATAGGTATTTCCAAATATCAGCCAATAAATCCTTTTTTGCTTCCTTTGCATTAGTTACTAAGGTATTGTTTTCTTTTATTAATTTATTTGCTTCTTCGACTTCCTGGTTTATTTCATCTATGTTCTCGGAAAAATCTTGCAAAACAACAACTTTACTTGGTTCATTTAATTTACTTTTAAGTAAGTTTATATTGTCCTTTTTCTTAGCTTCGATCAATGACGTAATATCTTCAATCTTTTTATTTTTCAAGTAACCATTAGTAGTATTATTTAATTTTATTGATTGAGAGATAACATCATCTATGTATAACTCATATCTCTCGGAAAGATGTTTTAACCTGTTTATTTGATCAGAGTACGTTTGATCAAAGTAATTATGTAATTTAGCGTCCAACTCATCTGGAAGTTGTTGCTGACAGAAAGGACAAACTCCATCAGTATTTTGCATATGATTATGTCCTTGAAGTACCCAATCACTTATATTCAATTCCTTTATTAAGTTAGCAATATCTACGTCCTCAGCACCTATAATTTTCCTTTTAAGCAGATCGATATTTTCTAGGTTGTAATTTGATTGTATGGGTTGTAAGGTGTCTACTTTAACAAGGGATCTTTCGAAAAGTTTTTCCCGCCTTTGAGTTAGTTCTTCAAAACTTTTCAGATCTTTTTTACTATCTCTCTCTTCAATAAACTTCTTCACAAGGTTTTTTTTTGAGTTTTTATACCCAATAAATGCTTCTTTGAAATGAGGCTCATATTTATTTTTAATTTTCCAGCACTCATCACTGAAAGCGATTTCATTATTATCTCTCTCTTCCTGTTTTTCCTCTAAAGCTCCCCTCAAGCCATTGATTTTATCTGTATGCTTTACTATGTCTTCCTTTATTTTTGTTATTGAATCCATAGTATCCTTTTGATCTTTACCTAAAGTGAAAATCCCTTTTATATTTTCGTTTTGTCTAAAGTTTTCTTCAACGAAATTCCGATTATAAACAAGTGTTTTATATTCAGGGTCAGTTTGATTAATATGACAATCTGAATATTGATTGTTGTTACGCAATACTTCTGAAATGGTTGTTTTACCAGAACCATTACTTCCATAAAAATAATTCACTTTTTCTAAATCGCTGAGTTTAACTCCCTCATTGTCATAAGTTGCTACATTTCTCAAAATAATTTCACTTATCATATAATCCCCCTTTAATAAAATAAAGATCCATCAATCCACATTTTACCATATAATAACCCTCTAAAATACCTATTATTTCGAAACTGAGTCTCCCACAATTCTGCCCGTTTACGGAAAGAACCCCCATTCATTAGAATCCAATTAAATATCCTTCTCCTTAAGCTCATCCTTAATAGAGTAAATCGTATTACGAGAAAGACCCGTCCTTCGGTGAATGTTCATCACGGATTCTTTTTGATTAAGCAAACGAACGACTTCATCATAAATCACTTTATCCTTTCCTCTAGCTCCCGCATGATATCTTTTCTTCCCACCTTTATACATGCCTTTATTTTTGGCAATTTCAATCCCTTCACGCTGACGCTCTTTAATCATTTTCCTTTCAAATTCTGCCGTTGCCGAAAAGATAGAAACAATTAAATCGCTGTATGGATTATCTTCTCTTGTATCAATTCGTTCTTTTAGTGTGACTAGTCCTGCATTCTTTTCACGTAATTCTTGAATCACTTGTAAAATATGAATTTGCGATCTTCCAAAGCGTGTTAGATCATGACAAACAACCACGTCATTTTTACGAATCTGATGTAAAAGCTTTTCAAATTGAGGTCTAGACATAACTCCACTCTCTTTTTCAATCACAATATCTTCACAACCATGAGCTTCTAATTCTTTAATCTGACGATCTAAGTTTTGCTCACTGGAACTTACTCGTGCATAGCCAAATATCATTACTTCACCTTAATTGGGTTGAACAACCCTGAATGAACATTTTATACCTTGATATTACAGGATTTTATTTTGTATGTACAGGGTGTACTCTGCGCCCTAAAAGCATTCTTAGCAACTTAAAAAGGCTACCATCTGTAAAGATGATAGCACTTCGTTATGCCATACTATAGATTCGATTCTTCTACCTGTTTCACAAGCTTATAAAAGGTGTTTCTTTGGTGTAGCCGTTGATCTGCAGAGAGTTCGGGCCCCAACTTCATATATGAAAACTTTATTTACTATTGCTTTTCTCGGACGTTCAAACCACTCCAAATCAAACATCCAAACGCGCTCCTTATTACTTACTTAAAATGTTTAACTACTGCTCGTTTAAGCATATGATTACTGGACGTTGATCCGGATGACTCGTTGGGCTACTACTCTAGATCCCTCGTGAATCTGACAAGTCATTGTGTGGCTCCCTCGGTATTTCGTATACTCCTCCTGCCTTTTGTGGGTAGTGATAAATTTATTTAAGAGTGTATGTCGATTCCTATCCTCTCCAGCTTCATCTCCATAATTGTTAATGATCCACTTAATGTGAGAATAAGGAGATCGAGGGAACGCACGAAATTCTAATCTGCAATCTTTTGGCAGCTTACCTGGAAACTCCGATAGAGCGACTGGTTTTTCCCTGTGTACATAAACCATTGTTTCTACATCAAGTAATGCGGGTTTTGTATCTCTGAGAGTATCCGCCGCTTCTGAGAAGCCCTTTTGTATATTTCCGTTCCAAAACGAATGTTCAAAAAATTCAGCCCAGGCATCGGTGGCTTTATCCTCATCACAATTGGCGTCAAACAAGACCTCCAACTTTTCTAATGCTTTTTTTAACCGAGAGTATAAGTTTTTAACTTTTTGCTTATCTTTTTCTTTATAGATAATGGATTGGCGAAAGTTAGGGGGCGTGCGAATGTCCTGATGTATTTCTAATCGTTGTTTAATCGCTTTTGCCGTTTCATAAAATGTACGGTCCAGCCGCTCATAGTTTTGTATCTGTTCCGCTGTAAGGATGGAAAGCATTAGTCCACCAGGCATCAGCCAACCGGAGTTCTTTTTACAATAGGCTTTGAGCAGGCGGACAACTTTCCGAATGTTGTTGGTGGATTGGTCGTTTTCCCTCTGGAACCATTCATTGATGGCTTTTGGATGCCGTTCGCGCCACTCGCTGCCGCAATGCTCATATTCATATTCCGTCTGAAAGATATTCCAATCTCTGCGGTAAACCGCAAAGTCAATGTGATAGCCAGAGGCGTATTCAACAGTAATGGCATTGGTTTTAGCTTTAGGAGAGGCTTTGGTTGGAACTTTACGTTTTAATGCGTCTTCTATGATTGCTTTTACTTTACGGGTCCCCTCGGGAATGCTGTCTTTATCAAAAACAACAGCCACGTCGATGTCATATTCGTTTTCCTCGTGTTGAATAACGCTTCTCATTGCCACACTGCCTTGTTCGTGGTCTTCCACTACGGAATAAGAAGTGTCGTTTTCTTCGTTGTATTCTTTTAGCCCCTCTTTTAACCGATCCACATTTAATTTCTTTTTCTCTCGAAGGGAGCGGATCTCATCCTCCGATAATCGGATGTGGTCTTCATAGAATGTTTTAAACTTCGAATTCAAATCAAACATTAAATATCGGCTCCTTTTTCCACTCTCTTAGAACGGGACCTTTATTCGTAAATGTAATTCCCCAAGGGTAATAGGGGGTTTCGGTACTGACGTAATGGTAGATCGTAATTTCTTTCATATAACTTTCCGTTGTTAGGAGCTGGCCAACTTCAAAAGGAAGACAACTTTGAGTGGCCATAATCAAATGGATTCTTTCAACCCCAGGGTGTTGACTCAATTCGGTTAGTTTCTGAGTAATCGCACGTGTATGAGCTTTTAGTTGCTTTAGCGTGAAGATCTGGTTATGATCCGGACGCTCTAAATACAGTTCAACGACTGGGGCATCGAATTGAGAAATTTGCTCTTGAGTAATTCTCATCGTAGTACTTACGGCCAGTACCACATCTCTTGTATTGGGGAGGGTATTGACTTCGGGTTCGGTCATTAAAACATTCTGAGAGACCTTGGAGAACCTTGGTTGCTTCCTTAGCCTTCGGTATTTTTTATCGTTCTTATCGTATTCGTAATAATTCTTTACTGGTTTGCCTTTGTGGTAGTAACCAGCCATAAGTGTAAGTGGGATTGGAGCGGTTCCGGTATATCCCTTTATTACTTCCTCCGCATTAAAAGATCTCATCTTGTCTTCTATAGATTCTTTTGCTTCTAGAAACCTTTCTTCATTCATTGCAGGTTTCTTAGAGAAGCGGCTTAGATCAATTTCAAGTTCTTTAAACTCAAACTGATTTAGTCCAAGCTCTTTGTGGTGATCATTGATTCTTTTCTCCTTAGCTCCCAGTAAGTTAAGGATGGATAATTTGTTTTTGATATAGAAGCTCATACTTAATCCTAAGAAGACTAATAAGAATCCCGTAATGAGTTGAGCCCAATTGGTTCCTGAAGAGGAGACAGTCAGAAGGTCCAAGGTTTGCTGTATTGCCCCTGGGAATGATGTAGTAATTAATCCAATACCAGCTGTAGTGGTACTGTGAGCAAAACCTGCTTCCTTCTGTTGTTTTGTATAGTTAATTAAGAATATGACGACTGTGAGGATGGCAAAAGCGGTAATGAGTAGCAATTCTATTGTTCACAACCTCTCGTAAAAGTTTAGTAAGAGTAAGAAAAGGAGGAAATTATATAATATAGAAATATTACCATATTAACAGTCTCATTGCCCTAATTTTATTTGTCTGTTTAGGGGGAGATAAATAGCATTTTCTTCGCTGTCACTTTTTCAGGGTTGGTAAAGAGTGAAGTTGGTTAACTTTATTTGGTGGGCACACCAAATAAAGTGAAGAAAGAACTATTTTCCTATATACTTGAAGAAAGTAAAAAGGAGAGGGTCCCTTGGGAATTTTAAACGCTATAAAAAAAGCCTTCCAAAAAGATCAAAACACAGCCGCTCCAGCACAAGAAAAGGGCAATAGGAAAAATCACTGGCAAAATCTTGCGCATATACGTACTTTGTCCACCGGCAAATATAAGGACTTTGCCTCGGTACCCCTCGAAGTGAGCGAACAATCTTCCTGGGATTCCTTTTTCTCTAGAGAGAAAGAGAATCCAAGATTTCCAGGCTTTACTCATCAATCCAGAAGGAAGTTTAAACATATTTATCATAATGACCAGCTGTTAGTCGCGGAGGCGGCCAAAGCGATTGAAGTGTTAACCCCTAGCCAGGTCAAATCCATCAGTTACAAAGGAACCACGATTGAAAAATTCCACTCCGTAGCAGCTAATGAAAAGGCCGTTATTCTCCACCAGAAAAACAGCGTGGCCTTACTCAATCTTTCCGATGATGTAATGAAAGAATTTGTATTTGATTGGCAACCTCACTCTTTTGCACTGGGTAACGATTTCTGGCTGGTAGGTACGCGTGAAACCTATGACGGTCCCGGGGAGCTTTACTGTTTCTCAATGGACGGTAATCTCCGCTGGGCCATTAGGTTTACAGAGAAATTCTCTTCCGTGTTTGGAGAGATGAGCTTTTTCCCATATACATTAAGCGTCTCCGAAGATTCCTCAGATATCTTGGTTGGTTGTATGGATAGATTGTATCGCCTGGATGTTTCCGGCGAGCTTCAGGCAAGGATAGCTGTATCTGATCTCAAGAAAAAGGATTTAGAAGCTAAATATGAACAAAGCCTGCCTACTAAAGAGCCAGAAACAGAAGAAGAAGCCATCCGCTATGCTGCAGCACAGATGGCTGCTGATCTAATGAAGGGGTTCAATGCAATGGATCTAAATTCTCCATATTCTTCTTTTACTCACGACCCGGAAACAGATCGTTTGTTTTTATTAGAAGACAAAGGCAGGCTGTCAGCTTGGAGTCCTCAAGGAGACCTCTTATGGGTGAAAAACTTCAAGAATGAAAGCAGGTTTTTGGATTGGGTTGATGATAAACTTATCATTTCTTTCGATTCCGGAGACACGTTTTGGCTAGACCGTCAGGGAGACTTCTTGTATAGCGCCAAGCTCCCAATGCAAGCCGCTTCCATTTCTAAGATTCCTAATAAAGCAAGCTACCTTATGATCGCTGAGGATCATCGCCTCTATGAGTTGAATAAAGAAACCGGCCAAATGATCAAAGGAACAAGTGGCCATCCGGGAATGGCGCTGTTTCAAATAAACGGCCAAAATACCTTCTTCGACGGTGAAGGGAATTCTCAAGGGTATTTTTGGCTTTCTCCTCAAGGGAGAGACTGGGAACACTTAGAGGCAAAAACCTTTGAAGAAATAGGAACAACATCCGTGGATACGACAGGGGTGGCTCCGGAGATTTCTGCGACTCGAAAGTTTAAAAGAGTCAACTACTTAGAAGACGACGAATGGTTTGGCAGTCGAGTTGTTGATACCAAAAGAAAAAGAGCCTATGTCGTCGAGCAGTACCCTCAACTTGATTGGGATGAATACAGAAAGTTAACGGATGCCCAACGCAGGAAACGGGAAACGACCCACTTCTTGACTTGCTATGACCTTACGAATTCGAAGAAGATCTGGCAATTAGAAATGGTATCCTCAATGTATTCGTTGTATGCTTCACCGGATAAGAAAACACTATTTACCAGTGCTCCTAAGAAGGATGAAATCACTTATTTACCTGGTACGTTTTATGTGATTTCGGATGAAGGAGAAGTCCTTAAGAAAAAACGGGTAGATGCTCACGGATTCCAGGTAGAGTTCCAAACAGAGGAGAAGGGGTTGGTTCGTTTCGCTTCTGAGAGAGGAAAAGGAGCAGCGGGTGCCCTCTACATAAATACACAAGGGAATTGGGATTTAAAAGTACTTGCTGAAGAAGAGGAAGAGGACTTAAAACCATTTGGGGTCGGATTGAATGAATACGTTTCGGATAACTACCGGCTGGAGCGGATAGATAAGAAGAAATACACCTTACAGTCTGCAGGTGAAAAAGTAGATTTAAATTTAAAAGCAGCGATTTACGAAGCTCAAGAAACTCCATCTGGTGATTTAGCCTTCCGCTCTGGGACTCGGTTGATTCCTTTCTATAACCGGCAACTGGAAAAGAAGGGTGTTGAAATCAAAGAAGAGAAAAACATTCTTTCTTTTGCCACAGGGGATGGAAGTCTGGCTGTTGTCTCTAAAGAAGAGATCCGGGGATATGATTTAGAAGGCCACTTAAAATGGAGGTTCAGCCCGATACCAAAGGCCACGCATTCCGAAGTGGTATGGTGTGAGTATCATAAACTATATTTATGGGTGCTGGGTAATAGTAATGAGAAGCTTGTAGCGACCTTATCTGAGGAGGGTAAGGTGATTCGCAGTCAATCTTTTAACGACAGAGATTACCATAGAGACATTGAGGTGTATCCGGACGATTGTGTGTTTATTGCTCAATCTAATAGCGTTATCAACTTATACGAAATTGATTAAGTTCGTTCATTACGATAAAAATGGCTTTGTTAAAGTTTAATATATAATGATTCTTTGCCTCTTGAAAGCATTAAAGGGTTAGGAGGGAGTATAGGAATTCATATCATTGGAAGGATTGTTATTTCTATAACTATCAAAATTACGCTTTAACAAAACCAATAAAAAAGAGCCCAATCAAATTTGCTGTTTAATATAAATAATGTAATTCCAGGAAAGGGCGCACTTCAATATGATTGGATTGCGTCCTTTGTTCCATTAAAGGGGGCTTTACTTTAACAAACTTCCTGAACAAAAGACCTTCAATATGCATCATTTTATACTTTGATGATATATAGAAGGTCTTTTTAAATACAAAAAATATACTGCCATTTCATACATGGATTAAATGCCAAATACATCATGTACGGCTTTAAGCAAACTGCAAAAATGATAGAAAAATATTTTTGGAGTAAGTGTTAAATACATATAAGATAAGAAGAAATTAGAAAATTCTACAATCAATATGGCTGGAGACAGTGGTTTCTATATTCATATAGAATAAATTGAAATCCATATTAGGTGGGTGCTGCTGTGAATTATTTAATTAAAAGAATACAATTTGTAAAAGCACCCAAATAGGGTGCCTTTTAATGTTAGGGCAAGAGTGTTTTAAAACTGTTTATGCTGTGCGTTTACTTTTTGTCTCTGAAAAGCGTTTCTTAATTCATCTTTGAGTACCTGACTTTTACTGATTTCATCTATTACCCAAGGTTGTAACATGTATGGTATTTCAGGATTGTTTAAATCATTAACAATAAATTGACCTTCAGAAACCATTCCTATAATTGAACGGTGTGAAAGAAAGCTCACTGCTCCATCATTGTGCGGAAGATTAAGAGTATGATTATCTTCATTATAAAGTAGAAAAACAATGCTTTTCTGGTAATCATTCAAGCTTAACAAACGCTCTTCAGCCTTATCATAGAACTCTCTCATATTTCTCGATTGTTTTATCGTTTTTAGTAACCCTACTACTATATTAACTACCAGAATTGATAAAGATAGTATAAATGCAATTCCGATGTACTGTCCGTAACTGTTCTGAAGATCTATCAAATACATTGTTTTTAAAAGGCTGTCAGGTAAGAATATTAATAGCCCCGTACCGATTGCAATTGCAGCCATTATACTTACTGGTAACGTCAAAAGGTCTTTAATGTGATTCGGTTTCATATAGCACCTCTCTCTCATACTATTATTATATTACCATTGATAAAAATTAAACACTTTCATTTATCTCCTTGATTTTTGGAATGGTATAGTGCTATAAGCCAGTGAAAATCTGGTGAATTTCACCTTCTTTAGTTTACAATTTTAGATAATGTTTTGGATCCATACGGGGGAAGATTATTTGAGGGATTTTCTCTGGGAAAAGAAAAGTCATAAAATCTAGTTAGGGGGCTTTACTTGAATAAGCGACGAGACGATTATCCCATAGAGGATAATCGTTTTTAGTAATTTTAATGTTCATTCAGGGTGTACTATAATTGAACATAGATCAATATCCTGATGAAGATACATCGATTCGGATCAATTTACTACCTATATTTTTGTATGATACCCCTTTCCTTTAGATAGCGGATTTTTATAAAAGGAATCCCTAAACCAACATCACGAGGAATTGTTTCCCAAGATGCTAAACCTTTTTAAAGGCTTGATTAATACCATATATATCTGTTCCAAAAAACGAATGAGTCTGTTTTCTTAGATTGCCACTATTTTAGGAGGACTGATTTTTTTGAGTATCCGATACTTTCCTGAACTTAGTTTTTCTTATCTTACAACTTATTACTACCAAACTATTATTGATTCTCTAACCATTTGGCTATTTCTCTTTGAGCATCATCATCAGTAATTGAACTAAAATGAGATAAACCTTCCATGATCATGACTTCTGCATTTGAATGCGTATTAAATACTTTTTCATATTGATCTACTTTAAAAGATTGATCTTCACTGCCAGCCAGGACAAGCACTTCTCCATCCATTGATGAAATATCTTTTTCGTAGTCACCACGTGGATGCATAGAGATTTGTAGTCGGTAACTATACCTTAATGTTTCAGTGTTGTCTCGGTAATTATTTGGCATGTTAAAAGAAAGGACATTCCTATCATTTAAGTGCGTGATACCAACTTGATTAAGCATGCTTAACCCAATTATACGTGGAGTGTTCACATTAGCCCATTCACTTTCACTCTTGTTTGTTGGGGCATTATGATGTATATATGGAGCAATTAGCAGATAACGATTAACTTCATTATGACTAAACTCACCACCTGCAAAACGAATGACAGTTCCTCCTCCGCTTGAATGACCTCCTAGAATAATAGGTTGTTCAGGGTGACGTTTTCTTACGTAATTAATTAAGTCATTTAAATCATGTTCAATTTGACCTATATAATTTATATCTCCACGTGTTTCAGGATCTGGTCCGTGTCCTCGCAAGTTTGGAGTATAAACTGAGGCTATACCTTCTTGAGATAAAAACGTTGCTAATGGTTCTAAATATTCACTATGATAACCTGAACCATGAATAAGAATTAAAATGTTCTCAGCAGTTGATTGATAGTAACGGTAATTCAAGCTGGAACCATCTCTTGTTTGATATTCCTCTAATTCTAGTAACTGTTGTTCATTTGTTTTCAAATCATTAAAATTAAGATTTTCCAAATCGCCTGATGGTTCTTCTACGGAGTTTAAAAGTGTTAATCCATATGCCACTCCTATATATATGACGACACTACTCGTTACTATAATTAGAGTAACCTTCAGTATTTTATTCAACACCACCACCTCCATAAATATATTAATTATACTTTTCAATTAATTTCACAAACCAATAATCGCCATATGGAACCCAGTGAAAGTTATAGTTTTTATTTAAAGTGAAATTTTTTTTTGGCCTCCAACAGGAGTAGAAAGATGGGTGTCGCCTATTACCATTACTAGTAATGCGGTTCCCCCCCCTCATAATCTTAAACGCACGATACACCTGCTCCACCAACATCAATCGCATCAACTGATGAGGATACGTCATCTTAGACAACCCATAATTACTACGCGCAAGCACCTCATCACTCAAACCTAACGACCCACCAATTACAAAAGCCACTTTGCTTTTTCCGTAGATTGCAAGGTCATCGAGTTGTTTGGCTAGTTTTTCTGATGTGAGCTGTTTGCCTTCGATCTCGGGTATCTTGTTGAATTTTTGCGAGGATGCGTTCGCCTTCTTTTTGTTTCACTTCGGTCATTTGGGCTTCGCTTAAGTTAGTGATCAAAATGGTTGCTAAAAAACCTTGCAATTTAAATTTTTATAAAAGATTGAAAAACGTGACACCAAATGAACTCCTTCTATCGATTATAGATATGAGGGAGTTTTTTATTGCTCTCAACATAAGAAGGAGGCAGTTGGTTATGAATTATTTAAAGGAAATTATTGCGTTTCAAGATGAGGTGGAGTTAAACGAGTTATCTGCTTCTGCTTCACTGCTCTGGTACAAGCTGATGCATTTCAACAACAAGACGGGATGGAAGAAGGAGTTTACGGTGCCGACGTCGGCGGTCTTAGTGAAGTCGGGCTTAAGTGAGAGCTCATTTCTTCGTGCGCGTAAAGAATTAGAGGCGAAGGGCTACATCACGTTTGAAGCTGGGACGCGGAACCAGGCTCCAACGTATCACATGATTTCTCAAGTGAAGGAACAGCTGGCGGACGCTACGGTGGAAGAGCTGACGGAAGAGGTGAAGGAAGGAGTGAAGGAAGAGACGGAGGTATTATTTAAAAGAAAAGAAAAGAGGAGAAAAGAAACAACAGCAGGAGACCGAATGCAGCCGCATACTTTTTACGAACAAAACATAGGAATGCTGACACCGTTTATGGCGGAGAAGATTACGGATTGGTGCGAGCGGCTCTCGGATGAGCTCGTCATGGAAGCGATGAAAATTGCAGGGAGGCACAACAAGCTGTTTTTTACCTATTGCGAAGGGATCTTAAAGCGCTGGGAGAAGGCGGGAATACGGACGCTGACTGATGTAAAGCGGATTGAGGAGAGGCCGGTTGAGAAGAAGGAAGACCGGCAGTCTGAAGCGAAGCGTCTGATTGAAGAGTACAGAAAGGAGCGTTACGCATGAATTATGATGAAGCGGTAGAAGTATTAGAAGCGATGCAGGAACTTTTTTACGGGAAGTTTAAGATTTCAAAACGGAAGCTGGACTTCTTCGTCCCCCAGCTTGAGAAAATGGAATTCACCCCTGTGATGGACAAACTCTACGATTATGCCTCGGTGTATCCTTTTCCCCCGACGCTTTCGGACATTGCCGTCTACCCGCAGAAGCCGAATGAGCACTTAGAGAAAAAGCGGCAATGGGATGAGGAAGCGGCCAACGTACCTGAAGAAACGAAGCGGTTGTTTGAAGAGAAATTTAATGAGCTGTTAAAGAAGGTGTCGAAATGATTGCTAACCAGGAGGCAGAGCAGTCCGTTATTGGGGCAATTCTAGTAGAGGGCGATCTCATCAAGGATGTCACGTTGCGGGGAGAGCATTTTACCGATTTGCGACATCGCTCTATTTACGAGGCGATGCGAAAAATTGATGAAGTGGGAGAAGCTGTCAATCTGGTGACGGTGACGACTGAGCTCAATCAGCGGATTAACCAAGTCGGAGGCGTCAGCTATTTAAGTGCCCTTGCCCAGTCGATTCCAACGACAGCGAACGTAAAGCAGCATCAGCGGCTCGTGCTCGATGCGTACCGCAACCGCAAGACGAAGGAGGAGGCAAGCCGTTACCTGACCGATCCCAACGGAGAAACGCTCGATACGCTGATGCACCGCTTAGAAGAATACCGCGGCGAAAGCATCGTGGAAGAAGAAACATCAATCTATGAGACCTTAATAGAAATCGCCAGCGACATGATCACGCCTCCTGCTGAAGGCATGACCGGATTTGCGACCGGCTACAAAGAAGTCGACGATATGACCGGAGGCACCCAGCGCGGCGATCTCATCATACTAGCCGGCCGTCCCTCCATGGGAAAAACAGCCTTCGCCTTAAATATAGCCGCCCACCACTGCCAACAGCAAGGCAGTGTCCATCTCTTCAGCTTAGAAATGGGGCAAAAATTCCTGCTTCAGCGTATGATTTCCGCCCAGGCTGAAATCAACGGACAAAAATGGCGCTCCATGAGCTTTTCCTCCGCCGATTACGAAAGATGCCTCACGGCTATGGGAGAAGTCGCCGACTGGCAACTCCACATCCACGAGAATCAGCAGACCGTCGAAGGCATCCGGGCATGTGTACGCGAATCGATCAGAAAGACAAAAGAAACAAAGCCGATGATCATTATCGACTACCTGCAGCTCATGGCTCCCTCCGGCCGCCACGAACGCCGCGACCTAGAAGTAGGCTCCATCACACGTCAACTGAAACTGCTGGCTCGCGAGCTCAACGTGCCGGTCATTCTCTTATCCCAGCTCTCACGCGGCGTGGAGCAGCGCAAGGACAAGCGCCCGATCATGGCAGACTTAAGGGAATCTGGCAACATTGAACAAGACGCCGATGTGATCGGCTTCTTGTACCGCGAAGATTACTACAACCGCAATGCCGAGGAGAAAGATGAGGTGGAATTTTCAATCAGCAAGCAGCGGAATGGTCCAGTGGGGAATGTGCAGCTGAGGTTTAGGAAGGAGTATGGGAAGTTTGTGAGGGCTTGATACAGGAACTTATTGATGTTATCAAGTGTAATCTTGGGGTCACCTACCCGAATTTTTCAAGATATGATTTTATACAATCTTATCATCTGACTTATGAGTAGAGTTATTATCAAGCTACATTTTCAATTTCAGATTTCCTGTTAAATAAACTACACCGAGCACATGCTGTGTGATTCTGCTCTTCATAAAGTCTGCAAGGTACGAGGAGAGAACTGTGTCGTATACGTAGTAAGGACAACCAGGATGGTAGAGAAACTGATCGTCGTCATCGTAAGTATCGAAGTGATCAGGGATCCGCACATCGCCTGTGCCACGCTTTTCTCCATGAAGAAAAAGAAAGGCATACTGTCCTGAATGAGAGGGACAAGCCACGTATCCAATCCATTCACAATAGTTACCATAATCAGCGCCAGCAGGCTGTACACTGCAGGGAGAAACCAGAAACTGTCACGAATTCTCACCCATACTTGCGTTCTGTTCAATGTCATCACTCCTTCTTAGTATGTACAGCATACCACCTGGATGCATTACAAAGCTGATAACAAAAAAGCTCTCATAGAACAGGGTTACTGTTTCCATAAGAGCTTATTCACATCGTTTATTAAACTTTTGTATCTTTCTCTACAGGGATGCCCGATTCCAGAGTCACTTCCGCACCGTGATGGAAGATATCGACAGGTTTTCCTTCTACTAATGTATAAACGACCTTGCCTTTTGTCAGTTTGAGATTGATCAAACGACCCCTGTACCTGATATTGAACTCTAAGGATCCCCACTGCTCAGGCAGATAAGGAGAGAAATGTACATTCGATTCTTTCACTCTCAATCCTGCAAAGCCGTAAACGATACCCATCCAAGTGCCGCCCATGTTAGCCATATGCAGTCCATCTTTGGTGTTGCCATGGAGATTATCCAAATCCAATCGAGACGTTTTGCTGAAGTAGTCGTACGCTTTTTCTTTCTGATCGAGTTTGGAAGCCATGATACTGAAGACACAGAAAGATAACGATGAATCATGTGTAGTGACAGCTTCATAGTAATTATAGGAATTCTCGATCGTTTCCTGGTCAGAGAAATCCTCGAGCAGAAAATGAGCAAGAACGGTATCCGCCTGCTTACATACCTGATAGCGGTACAACAACAATGGATGATAATTCAGCAGTAGCGGATATTTGTCTTTAGGTGTGGCGTCGAGGTCCCATTTCCCTTTTTGCAGGAAGGTATCGTCCTGTTCATTGATTTTCAACGCTTCGTTGTACGGGAGGAACATTTTCTCGGCAGCTTCCTGCCACTTTCCGATTTCCTCTTCATCTGCGTCCAAGTCGCTCATCAATTCTGATAGTCTCTGCGGATCTTCACTCTTCAGGTGGTCGTAGACTTTCCCTGCCCACAGCAAATTATTCTTCGCCATGACGTTCGTATAGTAGTTATTGTTCACGATACACGTATATTCGTCTGGACCGGTAACACTATCGATTCGGAATTGTCCCTCATGAAAGTGGCCTACTTCGAGCCAGAGACGGGACGTTTCAAACAGCACTTCCGCCATTTCCTTTTTGAAGAAGTCTTCGTCCCCGGACACCATATAGTATTGGATGTAGCTATAGGCTATATCGCCATTGATGTGGTACTGTGCGGTGCCCGCAGGGAAGAACGCAGAACTCTCTCCTCCGGTAATGGTACGCCAAGGGAACAACGCTCCTCTCGTATGCCCGATTTCTTTCGCCCGCTGACGCGCACTATCCAATAACGAATACCGATGCAACAGCAGGTTCTTCGCTATCTCCGGGTTCGTCATCAGGAAGAACGGAAACATGTATATTTCCGTATCCCAGAAATAATGGCCTTCATATCCTTCTCCAGAAAGTCCTTTGGCTGCAATGTTGCTTTTAGGGTCTTTCCCGACGGATTGCAGCAAATGATACATATTGAAGCGGATGCCCTGCTGCAGGTCATCATCACCTTCAATGAGAATATCAGACGTTGCCCAGAAGTCTTCCAAGTATTGAATCTGTTCTTTCAGGAAGTCATTGAACGTATAACTTTTTACTTCTTCCTGAAGCTGTATCGCTTTCTCTTCAAGGTTCTTTCCGTATCTTAGAGAGTCCATGTAGACGTTACGTTTCGTGAAGGTGACTTTCTCTTCTCCATCAAAAATGTACGTCTCCTGTGCTGTCGTTCCTTCGATGTTACTCTCATAGGTATGGTTTTCCTTATCCGAAAACGTTTTCGAAACGCAACAAACGGACATCCTCGTTTCTAACGTCTCTGCCCCGGTGACATGACACCCATTCTTTTCATAAATGTCCTCTGCGGAAAGTCGCTTAGCATGCCCTGAAGCGACACGCGGATCGTCCGGGTCCACAAAGTTGGATACATCGCTCTCAAGCTCAGAATAGATGGAAATCCTGCTGACATCCTTAATCGGCTCTATCGTAATCTCCTGCACAAACACTTCTCGTTTCACAAACGACACTAGTCTTTTAAAGCTGATGTTCACTTCTTTGCCTTGCGGAGATCTCCAGTGCACGGTTCTTTCCGAGTATCCTTGATTCATCCAAAGATTACGCTGATAATCCAAGAGCTCCCCTTCAAAAAGGGAAAAACGTTCATCATCCACCCAAATTTGTACGCTTTGGGCATCCATGATATTTAGCAGTTTCTCCTGCGTATCCGGGAACCCATGTAACTTTTCCCCATATTCAATATCTACCTTGTCATGGAAAGCGTTGATATAGGTGCCGCGTATGGATTTATAATCTTCCGGGTATCCCTCTTCGAAATTGCCCCGCACACCGAGGTAACCATTCCCCAGGAAAAAGAGACTCTCATTCGTCAGTAAATCACTCTTGTTCAATTTGCTGCTTTCAATATTCCATGACATAGCTCTCATCCTTTACTTGCTTATATTTTCAAACCGATTGATGATTGTTTCGAATTTCAGTTCTGCCGTGTCTTCCACGACGTAATCAGCGTGCTTTAAGTGTATTTTATCGCCCACACCTATCGACAACATTCCTGCCTCGTTGATCGCTGTAACCCCGGCTATAGCATCTTCGATTCCGACGCACTTATCATACGCCACGCCCAGCTCGTCCGCCGCTTTCTGGAAAATATCCGGAGCAGGTTTTCCATTCTCGACCGTTTCCGGATCGACGACGTAATCGAAATAATGCTCAATCTGCAACTGCTTTATAATGAAGGGCGCATTTTTACTTGCAGACCCCAAAGCAATTTTTATATCGTCATCCTTCAACTTCTCCAATAACTCACCGATTCCCGGGTAAATGTCTTCAGGCTCAATGGACATAATCAGCTTGCGATAAGCATCGTTTTTCTTCTTCATCAATTCAGCTTTTTCTTCCTCTGACAAATGAAGATCCTTGTTTAAGTTTAGGATCTTTTCGAGAGAATCACCTCTCGACACTCCTTTTAAACTTTCATTGAACTTTCTATCAATCTCTATACCGATCTCCTGCGCCATTTCTTTCCACGCGATGTAATGTTGCTCGGCTGTATCAGTGATCACTCCATCTAAATCGAAAATGAAAAGTTGCGGATATAGCTTCATGGTATTCCCTCTCCGTATCAGAATTCTTTTTTGATAATGGCTTCTACTCCATTACGAACTTTTCCCTGAAAGTGAGCTCCCATCCTGAAGTGTTCTCCAACACTTCAAACTCGTAACATTCCTCTTCCTTCGTAATCTTAAGTGATAGTTCCCCTTTCCCGATACGCATACCTTCTACTTTCAAATGGCTCATGCCTTGAGGAAAAGCAGGCTCAACAATGATCTGTTCCTGATAGGCATCCGGCTGCACTCCAGAAATGGACTGAAGGAACACAAATGAAGCTGTAGCTGCCCAAGCCTGTGGAGAACACGTCGTCGGGTAAGGTACAAGATGATCGTCTTCTTTACTGTAGCCGCAGAACAATTCTGGTAAGCGGAGATGCTCAAAGTATTCTGCCGCTTCCAACAACCCTTCGATGACTTTCACCGCTTCCGCTTTGCCGACCTGAGATAGACCTAGAAGAATCATCGCATTATCGTGTGGCCAGACGCTTCCGTTGTGATAACTCATCGGATAGTAGCCTGTGGAATCTTCGGACATCGTACGGATACCAAAGCCACTGAACAGCGATTTCCCGACTAATTTCTCCGCCACTAGTCTGTTGCGCGTCCCTTCACTGATTCCTGACATCAATACGTGTCCCGGGTTCGAAGTGAGAGCTTTGATTTGGTTCCCTTCTCCGTCTAATCCAAGCGCATAGAATTGTTCTTCTTTCATCCAGAATGCTTCCTCGAATCGGTTGCTGAGCAGCTCGGCTTCTTCTTTCAGCTGCTGGGCCCTATCTGTTTCTCCAAGCTCTTCATAAACAGCAGAGAGAGTATTCTTCGCCTGATAAACGTAGCCCTGCACTTCCACTAGTGAAATCGGGTCCTCGGCAAGTGTTCCATTTTGATGAACGTTCGAGTTGTCCGAATCTTTCCATCCCTGGTTCACGAAACTGTCGGCAGTCGTCTGCTCATATTGGACGAACCCGTCCCCTCGTATACTTCCGTATTGATCGATCCAGTCGATGGCCTTTTCAAGAGATGGTTTGATTCTTTTGATGAACGCAGCATCTTTTGTCCACTTGTAGTACTCCGTAGCAAGGATTACGAACAAAGGCGTCGCGTCTACCGTTCCGTAATAAGGTGTAAACGGCACCTGACCTGTCGAAGCCAGCTCACCAGAGCGGAGTTCGTGCATGATTTTGCCTGGCTGCTCGTCTCTGTATAAGTTTTCTTCCTTACCCTGATAATGTGCCAGTGTCTGCAAAGTCCCTTTGACTTCTCCCGGATGAAACGGCAGTAGAAACAGGGATGTAATCAAACTGTCCCGACCAAAAGGGACGGAATACCACGGTACTCCTGCTACGGGTACGTTCCCGAAGCCGACATCAGTCATCAGCATACGCGTATCCATCACTCCGCGTTGATATACTTTGTTGAAAATAAAATGATCACTTTCCACTTTCGTTCCCTGATCAATCCACTCTTTATAAGAGTTTTCAAGACGCCCGAGAGCTTCATCAAACCCGAGGGTCTGCTTTCTTTTTTCGTTGATTATCGGCTGAACCATAAATGTGAGTGTTTTTCTCTCCTGAGGCGCGAGCGTCCATTTCGCTTCCACTTCCCCTTCTTTAATGACACGAGCTTCCGATTCTTTCCATTCAATCAGTGTTTCACGTGAAACATCGTCTTTTCCTTTGTAGCCTATTTCCATAGATTGATCATTATATGTAAAGCCCGTTTTCTCCCCAGTTTCCCCCGTGAAGAAGTCTCGCACGATAAACATATCCTGAAAGTCTACGTCGAATTTGACATTCACTTTCAGCTCTCTCGCTTCAAGGAAATAGTTAGTGAAAGTGATCCTTTCATACAAAATACCCTCGTAGATAAAGCGCTCACGAAAAGCTTCTGTAGCACCCTTATCCTCTTCTACTTCCACAAGACGCATAGAAGCCATATAGTTTTTATCATCATTGGAAGAGAAAAGCGACGGTCTGGAATCATTAAGCATCAATTCGAACTTACTTAAGAATCTTGTATCTCTTGTATAAAGCCCGTATCCCATCTCTTCAGACCCTTCAATATCCCCGTTCTTCTCTGTAGTCAGAAACAAATCATCTTCTTTGATTACGCTATATTCCATTATCTTTCTCCTTTATCATTTGTGTAAATCTTTCACGCTTCCCCGTCCAACAAGCTCATGCTCCACCATGACATGCTGGCTCGATTGCTTCTTCTCCATAACTTTCACGAGGAGCTGTGCTGCTTCATTCCCTATATCAAAGAAATTCTGGTTAATCGTCGTAAGCGGCGGATCGGTTATAGCACTGAAAGGCAAATCATCGAACCCTATCACAGAAACATCCTCCGGAACATCGAGACCTGTTTCTTTCACCGCCTTCATCACTCCGTACGCCATCAAGTCACTGCAGCACAGAAACGCGGTAGGCTGTCGTTTCTTCAACACCTTCTTCGCTTCCTGATAAGCTTGGTTTTCATCAAAATCGGCATGGATGATCGACTCCTCAGGCAAAGGAATTCCGTGTTTACGAAAAGATTCCCGGGCCCCTTCCAATCGTTTGGTATTGACGAAGGTTTCTTCCACTCCACCTATAACAACGATATCCCGGTGACCCCTTTCCAATAGATGATCCGTCATTTCTATTCCGGCGGCATAGTTATCAATAGAAATACTGCCTATATTTTCGGATTTTTCATCAGTAATAAGGTCGATATAGACACAGGGGATATTCGTATCCACCAACTCCTTAAAATAAGGATCATCGGTACGCAACCCCTGAAGAATAGCTCCACCTATATTTCGTTCTCTGCAAAACTGAGTGTAGCTTTTCTGCTTTTGTTTTTTGGAATTTATCAGAAAAATGGACAACTCATGATCGTTGTCCTCGATTCCTGTGTAAATGCCTTTGATCACTTGATAAGCGTTCGTATCTTTCTCACTTGTATTGAAGACAGCAGATGAGATCAACCCGATGTTCATCTGTTTTTTCGAAGAAAGGTTCCGCCCTGCCAGATTCGGAGAGTAGTTCATCTCCTCAGCAATTTTCACTATACGTTCCCTCGTATCCGGATTGATGTCTGGATAATTGTTCAAAGCTTTCGATACAACACTGACTGATACGTTAGCCGCTTTTGCTACCTCTTTGATCGATGTCATACACTCATCTGCTCCCTTCCCATTGCCTGCCTTCTATCTAACCTATATATTACAGGCTTCCTGGCGGATTTTTAAGTAAGATCTATAGAACAGATAAAAAGAGATGGTAGCTATCAGGGAACCTGCGAAAAAGATGATGACAAACCATAGGGTACTCGCAATATAAATGATGAAGGAGACGATCAAAGCTGTAATTACAGTAACGCCCGGACGTCCGACCGTCATATAAAAGCTGTTGAAGAACCGTTCACGTATCGTCATTTCGTAATGGACAATCATGGAAAGAAAGTGTATGTTCATCACAACGAGCAGTATCCCCAAAATCGAAAAGACGGTAGCCAGTAAATCGTTATTCTCAGCGAAGAAGCGGAAATCGAGGATCCAGATGCTCCATAGAAGTGTCCAGATCAATCCTGATACAAAGCTTGTTCTATAATTACTCCTCAGGTAAGCGACATACATTTTCAAAAGAGAATCGTGCTCCTCATCTCTCATCCAATCCCTTGCCATCGCAAATAGAGCAGCTGAGGCCGGATAGAAAAGAAGCGGCAGTAATACAACAAGAGGCAGAGCATATATATGCGTTCCTTCATCATTGATGAGATACGTCCAGACCACTATCGTTACCGGAATATTAAGAACAAACCATAGAAAGTTAGTGACAGATAACCTCATGAACCATGAAGCCAGCAAGTAGATGAAACCGAAAATACCATTATAATTCTGCATAGGGCTCTCCCTCCTTCTTTTCGTATTATTTTACTGCCCCGTCTCCTATACCTTGTATAATGTGCTTCTGTGCCAAAGCGTAGAAAATGATGACCGGGATAACGGTCATGACAAGTCCGGCCATGGCGAGGTTCCATTCAATTGTGAATTCACCGAAGAAATAGAATGTCGAAAGCGGAATGGTCCGCAAGTCTGTAGACGTCAAAACCAGAGATGGTAATAGATAGTCGTTCCAGATAGTTATGACATTGATGATCAGAACTGTCACTGTAATCGGTTTAAGCATAGGGAATATGATTCTCCAGAACACTCCCATTTTAGAGGCTCCATCGATCGTCGCCGCTTCTTCCAAAGAAATAGGGATCGATTTCACAAATCCGTGGTATAGAAATACGGAAATAGCTGAATTGAATCCGACGTGCATGAAGATCAGACCTCCACGTGAATCAAGCATCTTGAACCCTGTGATATCCATGATCCAGCCCATTTCCTGTATCAAAGGCATCATAATCGTCTGGAACGGGATGAGCATCGTAGAAATGAACAGCATGAAAATGATGTTACTGATTTTATGCGGAGTCCGGGCAAGCATCCAAGCCGTCATGGATGAAAGGATGACGATGATGATGACGGAGATCGTCGTAATAACAAAGGAATTGAACAAGGACATCATGAAGTTCATATCATCAATCGCCTGCACATAATTTCCAAAATTGAACTCTGTAGGGAAGGCCAGTACGTTTTCATACAGGGAGGCACGATCCTTGAAGGAGTTTACGGCAATGATGTAAATGGGAGATAGAAATACAAGAGCCAAAAGGAAAAGCGATATTTCTCTGATATAGGCATTCGACTTTTTCATTACATCTCGACCTCCCTTTTCTTCGTAACATATACTTGTGTCAGAGCTACCACGGCGACGATAAGGAAGAAGACAATCGCCTTCGCCTGGCCGTATCCGTAATTACCATAACCGAAGATTTCATTGAAAATATTCATCGCGAACAACTCTGTCGCATTCGCAGGGCCACCATTGGTCAGTGATAAGTTGACGTCATAGATTTTGAACGCCATCGATAGCGTCAGGAACAGACTGATCGTGAATGCCGGCATTAGCAAAGGGAACGTGATGCTTTTCAGCTGTTGCCATTTGTTAGCTCCGTCGATGTGGGCAGCTTCAATAATATCTTTCGGAATGCCCTGCAAACCTGTAATATAGATGATCATGACATACCCTGCCATCTGCCACGTAAAGACGAATACGAGTGCATATAGAGCGAACTCCGAATCATTCAGCCAGTTGAAGAATACGCTGTCCCATCCTGTCCATTTTCCCACCATTTTCAAAACGTCAGAGAAAACGAATTGCCAGATGTAACCGAGAATCAAGCCACCGATCAAGTATGGCATGAAGAACATCGTGCGCGCCGTATTGGCAATTTTCAATTTGGAAGTTACGAATAAAGCAAAGCTCAAGCCGACGACATTAATAGTAATTACTGAGAATACTGTAAATTTCACCGTTAGCCAGGCAGATTCAAGAAACCGTTGATCCTCAAACAGATTTTTATAGTTTTCAAGCCCATTGAACACCATCGGGTTTGCGCTGATTCCATCCCATTGAAAGAAAGAATAGAACGTTCCTATAATGAATGGAACGATGACGACTGTCAGAAATATAAGCAGTAAGGGTCCGGTAAATAGTAAGAACCAACCCCATTTTTTACGTTTGGTCACATTTATCCCTCTTTCTTCACCGTGCTTTGTCTGAAAAGAGAGCGTGGACACTCTCTTCTATTAGAGTGTGCCCACGGATTCTCTTGTTGCTAGTTATTTCGTTGCGTTGTCCCAGGCACTGTCAAGACCTTCGATCAGGTCTTCCTCCGTTGCATCTTCGTTCAGGAAGAATTCCTGTGTTGCAGGGGTAAAGTCATTCTGAATGACTCCTGCAGGGAAGTAGTTGATCGCCCACGGAATCGTTTCGCCGCTATTGGAAGCTTCTAGTACATCCTCGGAAAGCGGGTCGACTTCTCCGGCGTCAATGTTCGTCATTGCCGGCAGGAATCCGAATTCTTCTACAACGTACTGCTTACCAGTTTCACTTGTGTGCATCCATTCAAGAAAATCATTTGCTGCTGCGATTTCTTCTTCGCTCTTCGTACCGTTTACTGCCCAGTTCCCACCTACACCTACAGACAATTTATCATTACCCATAAGTGGGAATGGCATCATGCCGACTTCGAAGTCCAGGTCATAGTCCTGAAGAACTCCGTAAGACCAGTTCCCCTGGTGGACCATTGCTGTTTCGCCGTTCGCAAAAGCTCCCATCTGTTCATCGTAGTTCACATCCATCGGGTTGACCCCGTGTTCTTTGATCGCTCCCATGAACTCACCGAACTTCTGGAACTCTTCCGTTTCTGTCATCGATGTATCGCCAGCTGTCAGATCATCGATATATGTTCTATAGTCATCCTGAAGCGCGAATGGATAGTTGCTTGGATGGCCGATAAGGAAAAACGCTTCCTTAGAAAGACTGATTGGATTGACGTCCTCGCCTTTCAATCTCTCCATTTCACTTACAAACGACTCATAATCCGTGATGTCTTCTTCATTTACAAGATCCTTGTTATAGACAAGGCCGAACCCTTCGATACCATAAGGGATGCCAACAAGCTTTTCACCATTCATCAGCCCCATGTTAGGAGCGATGTTCTGCGTATAGTCCAGATCGCTCATGTCATGGACGTAAGACTCAAGTTTTTTTGCTTCCCTTTCATTTCCCAGGGTAAAAATAGAAGCGCCCTGCTCACTGTTCAACTTGATCTGCAGTTGAGAGAAGTAATCGTCACCGGTCGTACCGACGATTTCCACTTCCACCCCTGTTTCTTCTGTGTATTTGGCAGCAAGGTCTTCGAGCGCATCAGAAATTTCAACCTTACTTTGGAAAATGGTGATTTTCTCCCCATTTCCGCCTTCCCCGTCTCCGGAACCTTCTTCACCGGAATCTCCTCCGCAAGCTGCTAGAACCATTAATAAACTGATAAAGACCAACGAAAAGAGTGACTTCTTTCCCATTTTCATTTGAGTTCCTCCCTAAATGTTTTAAGATATACCTTGAAATGAAAGAATCATTTCCCACGAACGCCGTTGTCGAAAACGTTTTCGTGAAAAGGCTTACATGTAGTGTAGTCCTTTATCCTTATCGGAGTCAACACTATTTCACGAATATGTATATACAAATTTACAGAGCGGCAAATGAAACAGTGAAAAATGTTGATTTAACGGCCCTCCAGAGGTTTTAATAATATACGATTTTTTGTTGAAAAATCTGACGTTTCAATAAAATAAGAGGTGAATTCCTATAAAAAAGGACTCATGGAACAAATCAACTGTTCCATGAGTCCCTTTTCTCTATTATTATTAAAAGTTACTTTTCCCCACTCAATTCCACTAGAATCTTCGCTTGGGATTTGTCGTTACTAAGAGCTTCAAATCCTTTATCTACAATATCTTCGAGTTGAATCTTATCGGTAATGATACCTCGTGGATCCAACTGCCCGGTTCCTATAAGGTCGACCGTCTGCTGAAAGGTGGTCGGTGAATAAAAGATGGTTGATGTCACTCTCATCCCACTCCCGGTCAGCTGCTTTGGATTCCAGTCGTTCGATTTCGCAAAAATAGATACAACAAACATCATTCCAATCATCTTGGTTTTCGCCTTTTAATCTCTATATTCAATTCCAAGATGGTTTTTCACCCACTCCTAGAAAGGAAGAAGTTTGGAAAATGAACTTGGTGATGAGAATTCCAGCTAACAACATTCAGGCGCAATTAGGCATGGAAATAGTAGCTGAGAATGACAATGGGTCATGAACAATCAGAGAAATGAAATTTGGGGATCAAAAAAAAGCTTTACCAGGATTAGAACAAATTATAAACAAGAAGAATTTAATAATATTATTGATCAATAGGAAGAAAATGGAGAAATAATTGTGCCACTTGAAGATGTCTATGTCCTAGAAATGGGCTATATTTTAAAATTTAAAGAACGGGATATTGTAACATTCAATTAAACCAAAATTATGTGTTGATTAAAATTAAAATTAATTATTATCGTATTCTATAGGAAAGCGCGGGGACGGTTCGAGACCAGTGAATATAAAACTACAAAAACGCTTACCACCAAGAGTTAAAACCCTTGGTGGTAAGCCATTATTTAGTTCTCTAAGCTATGTAGTGAGGGAGGCACCGGCATTTAGGAAGCGCACGAACCGTCCCCGTGCTTCACCCGCGCTTCAGAGAAGTGTTTATTGCCCCTTCCCCATTAAGGCAGTAATTGAACGATATGTTTGACGGCATCTGTCAAATCTTTTTGGGACCAGCTTGGTAATTTCCCGTGCTGAACGGCGAGTTCATGAGAAGCCGGAATATGGATAAATCCAGAAGGTATTTTCAGATGATTTGCATGAAAATGATAAAGCGCTTGATACATCACATGATTACATAGGTAAGTTCCAGCGCTATTTGAAACCTCAGCCGGATACCCTTGCGATTGTAATACTTCTACAAAGCTTTTTATTGGTAACGTAGAAAACAATCCATCCGGTCCCTCGTTTTGGATCGGTTCTCCATCTGGTGTATTTCCTTCGTTATCTTTTTCATTACTTTCGTTGCAGTTGATTGCAATCCGCTCAGGTGTGATTTTGTGGCGGCCGGCAGCAAGTCCGAGCGAGATGACTGCATCCGGTTCGACGTCATCTATATGCTCTAAGACTTCACGGCCTGACTTGTTATAATCTACGGATAGAATCCTCCCTTCTATCCGGTATCCATTCAACTCTTTTCCTTTCAACTCCTCCACGATTTGATTTGTTGGGTTTATCGGGAAGTCGAGGAATGGTTCAAATCCTGTGAGTAAGAGTTTCTTCATTGATTGTTTCTCCTTTCATGATTAAAGGTCTTTTTCTTTCGATAATGTGATATCCACCTTCTTGATAATTGGATGTGGATTGTTTATGAGAGATTACTTCTAAGATTGATGTATTAAATACTTTCTGTGCTTCTATACATAGCTTTAAGTCGTTCCCATATACCGTTTCGTCTGCCGCCTCAGATATCAAATCCGCACTGACCCAGTCTGGGAACCTTGAAATAGCCACATGAGATTCCGGGTCTGGATGTGTCTCCCATGTAAAAAACAATAATGATCCTGTTTGCTCTACAGGGAAGACATCAGGGAGCCACTGGTGGCCATACTTTTTATATCGGTCCATCCATTCCTTATTCTTCTCCTCAAGTATGGTTCCCTGGACCTTTTCCATCATATGATTTTGGATTTGTTCTAATAGGTCCCTCTGCTTCTCATACCTGGATCCTTGCAACTTACGCGCAATGCCGTAAATTAAAGCATTAGGAAGCCAGTAAGATTTCTTAAAACGCGGGGGGCTATTATATCCAGCAAAAGGCTGGATCCATTCATGAGCCGGAATCCCATGATTATCAATCACAATGTCAGGAGCCCAGCGGTGCATAATATCAGTAACGACTCGGGCTTCCCCGAATGGAGTAGATTGATAACGATGTTCCGCATACTCCAATCCGACAGCATTATACCTTGCCGCATGATGCTTCCATTCTGGGTTTTCCTTCGTCATTTCCTTGTGAATACAATCTCCATCTGGGTTTGCATTAGGGATGACAACTATGTTCAAATGATCGATCCTCTTCTTCTCAGATAATTCATCCATAAGTTCAATGACGGATGGGCGACTAGAGACCTCATTAGCATGGTGTCCGGCTTCTATGAGAACAGTAGGCTTATAGACAGAAAGTTTCTTCCGAGATAGGTAAGATTCATTGGTTTTTGTAAACCATTCATAAACAGGGATCCATCTCCCTTTATAGGATTGCTCAGGAATCCACCTAAATGATGCACTTTTACTGTTTAGTACATGTTCACCAACTTTGATGGAACTCGGGGGAGGAGACGATGTCTTCTCCGATTTGAATACGCCGTCTATATCCTTCATGATTTCGGTTGGATACGTGTGGTTTGAAGAGAAAGTGAGACCAATCACAGCCCCCTCTTTAAAGCCTGCATGTTCTCTTTGATAGATTTTAATATAGGCTTTAGGTTTAGAGCCTTCCCGTACTTTCATAAATGGGTAGACCCCACCCGGAGAATGCTGATTTTTGCTATGGATATCAAAGAAATGGAGCGTATTAAAATACAGATCTTCATGTAAAGCTTCCAAGGAAGAAATACGCTCATGTTCTACAGGAAGCTTTTCCTCTGGTTCACTCATTTCAACATCGATTTCTATTCTGTCGAATAACGGCTGGCCTTCATTCATTTTCAAGTTAGCTAAAAAGGAGTCTAAGACGTGTGACTGATAAAATTGGTAAAAGTTTTGACGGTCGGTTGAAAAAGCTTTCTGTTTACATACTTCGCCACCTACCATCCAACGAACCTCGTTTGAAACAGGATAAACACGTTTCTTTCCATCTACATAATTCATAGAATCAATCGGGACGAGAATCGTTTCTTCTAAAATAACACACCCGCTTTTATCATAGACTTCCATAATAACCTGAGAATCTTGTTCATCATTCAGTTCAAAGGTAACGACATCCTTATGTAAAGAAAGTTCTTCTCCAAGCCATTCATCCAAAGGATAAAGCTCCTGAATCCAGCGAATAGGTAACTCACACCCATCTGCATTCATTTCTTCCTTACAAACAAATTTGATGTGACCAATCTCTGAAGCTACTTTCCTCAAACCTTCAATCCAATCTTCCATCACTATACAGACAATCGGTTTGAAAGAAGAGTAAACATTCACCTTTTCTACACCCGTCATCTTTTGAACTTTGTTTCTGATTTTCTTTCTTTCAGATAATGGCTCTGATAAGAAAATGGTGATTTCATCAGCTTCATTTGAATGATGGGTGCGGATAAGGTCTAAACAAACAACCGTTTCACGTTCACCTTCCCACTCTAAACTTGAAACGACATACTCTTCCTGTGTTGGATCTAAATCAGGCCGTTCCCAGAACGAAACATTGCCGCCTTCACGCCAATGCTTATCATGCAGCAAATAACGGACAGCATGACGTAAGGCAAGGCCTTTCCCTTGTACCTTTATCCTTTCTCCTTCTAACTTAATTTCACACTGTCCTTTGTTCTGAGTCTCAATTTGAAGAAAGACATCGGCCTCCCCAACGTTTGTCATTGGTAATTGCAACGCTGTGGATGACATTCCTATTCTAGCTGCCCCATAACAAATATCGAGGAAAATTTCCTGGGAAATACCTTTATCAACATGAATAGACAAGGATTGTTTGTGAGTAGGATTTGGTGTCGAATCACTAATAAAGGCATCATATTCCCAAAGCTCTGTGAGACTTTTGACTGCACTTTTTTTATATTGGGGATCTTCATCACATTTCGGAAAAGAAACAGGGGTTTTCTCCCCTTGTTCCACCCACCATTCTTCCTCACTAAAATAAATCGTTTCCACGGGCTTTTTGTCCATATCGGCTACCGGCCACTCGCAAGCAAGAAATTGAAGGAACCGACTTACTTCCTGCTCAGACCTGTAGTGAACAGATAATCGTCTGGATGTTTGGTGAAGTTTCAATGCCGTGACCTTCTCATCCTGAACGAAGTCCATCTGATATTCTGCTTGTTCGTTCCCGTTGAGAAAGTCAAAAGTCAAAGCAGTGGTTTCAAAGCCAAGCCGGGCACAAAAATCAATAAGACCTGAAGGAGTGAACTCTTCAGGCAATTGAAGGTTGACGTTGATGTGATCTGGAACTCCGTCTTGATTTTGATCAGCAATGAGATAACCTGGTTCCCAAAACTCTTTTAAATCATTCATTTTTTCACCTACACATCAAGATTTGGATCAAACTTATCCCTGAGCCAATCGCCGAATAAATTGAACCCTAATACAGTAATCATAATCGCAATACCTGGGAATGTAGCGGTCCACCACGCTGAACTGATGTAGTTACGACTATCTGATAACATACCTCCCCAGGAAGGAATCGTTGGATCCACTCCTAAACCTAAAAAGGTGAGAGAAGCTTCGAGTAATATGAACTCAGCAATGAAAAGTGTACTTAGAACCAAGATGGAGGAAACTACATTAGGGAAGATGTGTTTCCCTATAATTCTAAGATGAGACCCGCCAACCACTTTTGCAGCTTGGATATATTCCAGTTCTTTCAGCGACATGACCTGTCCCCTGATCAGACGGGCAAAACCGACCCAATAAGTTAACCCCAGGATGATAACAATTTTCCAAATTCCAGTACCTAGTACACTCATAATAATGATGGCAAACAAAATAAATGGGAAAGCAAGCTGAATGTCAGCAAGTCGCATAATAAGATCATCCATCCATTTACCAACATAACCAGAGATCAATCCTAGAATTGTTCCTACAACCATTGCCAATAGGACGCCAAAGAATCCAACCATCAAGGAGATTCTTGCCCCATAAATGATTCGGCTGAATAAATCACGTCCGATCTGATCAGCACCTAGTAAATATTCTGTATCCGCCCCTGATATAGAAGGCGGAGCAAGTCTTGAAATCAATTGGGCTTCCGTTGGGTCCATAGGTGCAATCCAAGGTGCGAATAATGCACAAGATACGCTGATTAAGACAAGCAGCAATCCGAACATTCCCGACGCGTTTTTCAATAGAAATGATCTCAAACGAAACTTTTTCTTCGGTGTATCCTGTTGCACTTCTTCTTTTTGTTCATACATTACAGGTTCCATTAGCGACTGCCTCCTCCCGCTTTGATTCTCGGGTCAATCAAGCTATAGCTGATATCAACAATCAAATTCACCAAGACCATAATTATGGCAAGCGTAATGACGCCACCTTGAATGACAGGGTAGTCCCGTTGATTGATGGCATCGATGATCATTCGACCGACTCCGGGCCATGAAAAGACTTGTTCAATAATCACGGTTCCGCCCAACAGGGAACCAAACTGAATCCCGAGGAAAGTAATTGTCGGAATCAAAGCGTTTCGGAAGGTATGGCGCATGATGACGACCCACTCTTTCAACCCTTTTGATCGGGCTGTTGAAACATATTGTTGCGATAAGTTTTCAAGCATGGAAGACCGGACTAATCTCGCAAGAATTCCTGATAGGATCATCCCAAGAGCAATGGAGGGCAGGATTAAATATTGAATCCCCTCATAACCCGAAGCCGGCAGCCATTGAAGGTTCACAGAAAAGATCAAAATCAGCATAATCCCCAGCCAAAAGTTCGGAAAGGATATTCCGATAAGGGAGAAGATACGACCAAAGAAGTCTACAGATGTTCCTCTTTTCACGGCTGATAAAATGCCTACAGGAAAGGCGATCAACATAGCAACAAAAACCCCTCCGAATGCTAGCAGCAAAGTGGCTCCCATTTTGTCTGCCACCATCTCTGTCACTGGTAGGCCGGTCCGAAATGATTCTCCAAGATCAAATATTGCTAGATTTTTCAAGAAGACTAAATATTGAACTGGTAAAGGTTCGTCAAGACCAAGGTTTTCTCTTACACTTTCAATCGCTTCCGGAGAAGGTTCGCCAGCGGCAAACATGACGGTGACCGGATCACCAGTCAGACGGATACTAAAAAAGATAATAACGGAAATGGCCAATAGAACTAATATACTATGTAATAGACGTCGAATAATGAACTGTAACACAATGTCCCCTCCTATCAATTAATGATATAGAAGAAGGCAGGGGGTTCCTCCTGCCTTCTTCCATTCAACTATTCGACGGTTACTTCTTCTAAACGCATACGATCTTCGTGAGGTGGCTGGAAGTTTTTCACACGGTCATGGACAGCATAAAGAGCAACTTCAGAGTAAAGGTTCGCTTCGGGAGCCAATTCATGCAGGCGCTCCGTCAGCTTCATGAAGATTTCTTCACGTTTTTCCTGATCGACTGTTGTACGTTCTGCTTCCAACAGTTTCTCTACTTCTTCATCATAGAATGAAGGGTTCCAATGCTCTCCTTCGTGGTACATGAGATAAGCCGTGTTATCAAAGTCGAGCGTCCATCCGCCCCAGCCTTGACGGTACATGTGCCCAGCTTCACCACTTGGAATAAGGTCAGAAATCAAGGTGTTACTATCGACACTTTCAATGTTCGCTTTCAACCCAACTTCTTCAAGGTAGTAGGACACGACTTGAGTAATTTCTTTGAAGTTCCCATCGTTACCAGGAATGAAAATGTCTACTTCCGTCCCTTCAGCGACGCCAGCTTCTTCAAGAAGTTGCTTCGCTTTTTCAGGATCATGTGGATATGGCTCTAGGTCAGGGTTATTACCGAAAGAAAGCTCACTTTGGAACGTACTGATTTTCTTTCCGTACCCTCCCAGGATTTCCTCAATGATGGCATCTCTGTCGATTGCATAGTTTACCGCTTGTCTTACACGCTTATCATCGAATGGTTCTTTCGCTGTATTGAACCGTAAAGAATAAGCTGTTGGGGTTCCTACCTCTTCAACTGAAAGAGATGGGTGATCCGTCAAAGATTCGACCTGACTGATTTCCACACGTTTCATGATATCGATTTCGCCTGTTTGTAATTCAGCCAGACGTGTGGATGCTTCAGGAATAAAACGGAACGTCACTTTATTAAGTTTCGGAATGCCGTCTTTCCAGTAGTTTTCATTCTTCTCAAGCACAGCATTTCTATCCTGTTCATAAGAAGTCATCTCGAATGGTCCTGTACCTACAGGGTTTGTATTGAAATGCTCATCCCCATTTTCTTCAATATACTTAGGAGGAACGATCACGGCACCATAACCAGCAAGTTTCGTCAAAAGGACAGGGTCTTTTTCACTCAAGTTGAAATTAACCGTATATTCATCAACAACTTCTACATTATTAATGGATGTATAGTTGGCTTGTTGTGGCCCTTGGGCACCTTCTTCACCAAGTAAACGATCGAATGTAAACTTAACAGCATCTGCATTGAAAGGTTCTCCGTTATGGAAAGTCACCCCTTCACGTAGTTTGAATTGTAGAGTTGTATCGTCTACATACTCCCAACTTTCAGCGAGGCCTGGTTGCAGTTCAAGGTCCAAGTTACGATCAACTAGCCCCTCGAATACTGATGTCGCAACAGTACTCCAATCCAACAAGAACGTATCGATCGGGTCCCAGTTCTGTGGATCGCCAGGAACTCCTATCACTAACTCATTTTCTCTGTCTTCTACTTCAATCTCGCTTGTATTTTCGCCACTACTTTCTTTTGACTCCGAGCTGCAGGCAGCTAGCAATAGAACGACAAATAATAACATGAAACTCCATCTTGCATTCTTCATATTCTACTCCCCCATTTTTGTGATTTTCGGTACATATGGATAAGGTTCTGAAAAACCTAACTGATCGGAAAGCGTCTCACAGACTTCCCACATGAATGATGCATATTTTTCCGCCTGTTCTGGCGTGACAGTCGACGCGAATCCAGCCACACTGATCCCTGCTGCAATTTCCCCGAACCGGTCAAAAATCGGTGTTCCTACAGACGCTGTCCCTTCTTCAAGTTCCGATTGACTGTAGCTATACCCTAGCTCTCGGGTTTCTTTTACCTTTTTCATAATCTGCTCATCATCCATCATCGTTTGAGAGGCATACTTCTTTTTCTCCTGCTGTAAAATCCGTTGAATCTCCTCATCCGGTAAAAAGGATAACAGTGTACGAGGACAGGCCCCTGCATAGAGAGGAGCTCTTCTCCCGATTTTCGTGTATAACCGGACAGGCTTATCACTCTCTACTTTCTCGATGTATATCGCTTCATCCTGATCCATGATAATTAATTGAACGGACTCTCCGAACTCCTGCTGCAGCTTCCTCATATGAGGAAGAGCGAGCCCACGGACTTCGAACTGACTCGAAACCATATTTCCAAGCTCGATCAGACGTGTGCCTAACTGATACATTTCTCCATCGATAAATACACCATTCTGATAAAAACTCACCTTTTGAATAAAACCTTCCTCTTCAAGTGTCTTCATTAACCGGTACACCGTCGCTTTCGGAAGATCTGAGGCCTCAGAGATTTTATCGAGCCTCCAATAAGGGTTTTTTTCTGTAAAAAATCTTAGAAGTTGAAGTGCTTTCGCTAATGTTTTACTCATCCTACCCAGTCCGTTCTGGTTCTGCAGGCTGATCATATAAATGGCAGGCTACATACCGTCCGTTTTGATTTTCCAGCTGAGGTCGTACTTCAGAACAGATATTCATTTTCATTGGACAACGTGGATGGAAAGCGCAACCTTTAGGTGGATCGGATGGACTCGGGACATCTCCTTCTAAGATGATGTCCTTTTTCTTCCGCTTTGGATCCATCACAGGTACAGCAGATAACAATGCTTCTGCATATGGATGAAGAGGTCGGTCATAGAGTTCATGTTTTCCGGCCATCTCCACCATCCGCCCGAGGTACATGACACCAATACGGTCACAAAAATGTTTAACCACACTCAAATCGTGAGAAATAAATATGTACGTTAAACCCAATTCCTTTTGTAAGTCACGCAATAGATTCAGTACTTGAGACTGGATAGAAACATCCAATGCCGATACAGGTTCATCTGCAATGATGATACTCGGTTCACAAGCTAAAGCTCTTGCTATACCAATCCTTTGCCGCTGACCGCCACTAAATTCATGAGGGTGGCGGTCAATTTGTTCAGGTCTTAATCCTACCTGACCCATCAACTCAAGGACCCGTTCTCTTCTAGCTTTCTTCCCTTCACACAATCCGAAGTTAATGAGAGGCTCCTCGATAATTTCTCCAACTTTCATTCTCGGATTAAGGGAAGCAAAAGGATCCTGAAAAATGAATTGTATTTCTCTCCGTAGCTCTTTCATTTCCTGCTTGGAGGTTAGGGTTATATCCTTACCTTTATAAAGAATTTCGCCATCTGTCGCCTCGATTAATTGTAAAATGGTTTTGCCTGTGGTGCTTTTCCCACACCCAGATTCCCCAACAATGCCAAGGGTCTCTCCTTTATTCACATGAAAGGATACATCATCCACGGCTTTGACTTGATTCAACGTCTTCTTACCGAAGATGCCCCCTTTAATAGGAAAGTACTTTTTTAGATTTTTCACTTCAAGAATGGTCTCCTGCGCCAACTTCCTCCCTCCCTTCCTGAATATTTGAAGCTTCCTCATGATATAGCCAACAACGGCTCTTCGATTGTTCATTGACATCGAACAATGGAGGTGTCTTATGACAAGCTTCAAATGCATGCTTACAACGCGGAGCGAATCGGCACCCTGAAGGCATTTGCTCCGGTGTCGGCACCGTGCCGCTGATCGAGGATAAATACTCTTCATCCTTGTCCATATTTGGAACGGATGCGACCAACCCTTTTGTATAAGGGTGTTTAGGTGATTCAAACAGCTCTTCTACGGTCGCTTCTTCGACAACTTCTCCTGCATACATCACTATGACGCGGTCACAAGTTTCCGCTACTACACCTAAATCATGAGTGATCATCACAATGGACATATTCATCTCATCTTGTAGGGACTGCATGAGCCGTAGGATTTGCGCCTGAATCGTAACATCCAAAGCTGTTGTCGGCTCATCAGCAATCAATAATCCCGGATTACAAGACAAAGCCATCGCAATCATAACCCGCTGTCTCATACCACCAGATAACTGGTGCGGATATTCATGCAGGACCTGATCGGCACGAGGTATACCAACTAATTTCAACATATGTAATGCACGATCATACGCCTCTTTTTTCGTTTTTTTTGTATGATTACGCACTAGCTCAGCGATTTGGAAGCCAATGCTATAAACAGGATTAAGAGAAGTCATCGGTTCCTGGAAAATCATCGCCATTTCTTTTCCACGTTTTTTTCTATAAGCATTCTTGGATAACTGGGTAAGCTCTTCTCCATTAAGAGATAAGGAACCACCTGTCACCGATAATGCTTGCGGTAAAAGGTCCATTATGGACAAAGACGTCATACTTTTTCCGCACCCTGACTCCCCTACGATTCCGAGTGTTTCTCCTTCATTGACAGAGAAGGAGACCTTATTTACAATATTTCTTCTATTGTTGTCGATTTTCACCGACACTTCCAGGTCTTTCACATCAAGGACTTTTGACACGATCACCCCTCCATTTCATTATTTGAAATGCGATTTCATTTTCTGGACACCTATAATATTACATAGTAGTCAGAAAATTTTCAAGCTTTTTAATAATTAAAAATTTAATTTAAATATAAAAAATACGTAAGGAGCTTTCCCTACGCTTTGGTTTATTCAAGAATATTAAGATTTCCTTTGATAAGCTTTTCTTTGACAATACTCAGTTGACCAGTCTCATGAAGCAGAAATAGATACTTGTTGATACTTGGGCCTTTGTACCAGTTTATATAAACCTCGGGGTCCCCCACCCAGCTATCCCCTTGCACTGAGAAAAAGCAGAACCTTTACCAAAAGCCCCTACCGCGAGAACGTCACATCTGGGGTCAGGTCTCTCATACTCAACAACCATTGATTACTAATATCGTAGAAGGCCCTGACCCCACTTCTCGTCCAGTACACCACATCCAGCTGACGCTCTCTAATCAACATATGATCAAGGAAGTAGAAGCATGGGGACGGTTCTACCGCTTCCAAACCGAAGCATGAGGACCATCCCCGTGCGTCAACTGCATCCTAAAATAGCAATGAAACCCAAGGCCAGTCCCCACTCCGCTAACACTCTAGTAGAGTAGGTTACGGATAATTCTTCACATAACGGTTATAAATTATTGTATTCAGCTTAAACTAAAATCCCCTTCAACCTAGTCTCGATATTCCTCCAATTTTCCGCTAAATCAACACTGCAGATTTTTATGTTAAAACCCTGCATTTCATAATTCAGTTGAAATGATTGGTAGACTCTAGGATATAACAAAATTCCAACCGCTTTATCACCGTTCCGCTTTCTCCTGTCATTCTCTAAATAGGCATATATCTGATACAAATGACCACTCCGGACCATTTCCTTGCCTTTAAACTCAACCAAACCATGCTGATAGAATTTTGTATCAATAATGTATTTTTGATTGTCTGCTTCCATAGAAATGTCCGTATGCATCAGAGGCAAGTATTCATTATTCTCACCGATTGCTCCCCAGTCCAATGTTTCACTTCTGGCATTCGATCCTGAATACTCGTGCCTGTAAAAATTTTTAACAAAATTCTCAAAGAGCCTGGCCAATTTCATATGGTCTCGGGAAAAATCATTAAATGCGGATTCACCCGTTCCCTCATGCAATAACACATTTTCAGAGATAAATTGACAAATATTCAATATAAATCGATAGTGTTGATTATTTCGATGTAATTTAACCTGGTTAAAGAATTTCGGTTTTAATTCAATTCTTGAAACACCTCGAAAGTACATTAGCATCCTTTTCAAGTCTTCATAATACTCGTGTTCCAAATGCTCATACATACTCAATCTAAGCATTGTTACTTTTATCAATTGATTATGCAAAATATCAGGGGTAAATTCTTCATGTTTAATATGCATCTTTCCTTTTTTATAGGAAAAGTTCTCAATTGATTCTTTAAAAAGCAGCTTACCCCGAATAACCCCTGATTCTTCCCTCACTGGGGTATACTCTCTATAAAATCCTCTTTTGACTAAGGATTTAACCTTTAAAATAAGAATTTTACTCAATAGATTAATGATATCTTTCTCATCTTCACCATATACATCTATCATTCGGCTTTCATGGGGGTGGTCCCATGCATATGCCAGCATATAGTAAATATTTTTAACAGGAATTTTACTGGTATCTGTTGAGGAGTTCATGAACCTTATCCTCCTGATCAAACCAATATTCTTTTAAAAGTGGTTTGATTTCCAGTCGAAGAACGCGTTCAAACCACCCCTGCTCATCTGTAATATCATGATCTGGTGTAAAATAACTATGTCCAACTTCAAATCCTTTGCCAAGATTAACTTTGTCATTAACAATCTCCGTATTTATTTCCTTCATAAGTGAAACAATTGTCGCAATAAAACCCTGGCTAACACCTTTTGTCTGCAGAAATTCTTTAAATGAATCTGTATCAAATCCAGGCTCTAATTCAATAAAAGCAAACCGCCGGCGCAACGCATAGTCCACCATAGCCAAAGAACGATCAGCCGTATTCATCGTACCAATCACATATACATTTTCGGGAATGTAAAAATGCTCTCCTTCTTTACTGTATGTAGTCTGTATTTCAAACTCTTTTCCTCGTTTATCCGCTTCAACCAGCATCATTACTTCACCAAATATTTTAGATAAGTTGCCACGGTTGATTTCATCAATAATGAAATAGAAATTCTCTTCAGGCTGCTCCTGTGCTTTCCTGCAGAATTTATAAAACAATCCATCCTGAAGAACAAAGCGCCCTTCCGTATCAGGCTTAAACCCGCGAATAAACTCCTCATACGAGTATGATTGGTGAAACTGAACCATTTCAATGTTATCAAGAGATTTCAATTCCATATGGTAATAAGCCAGACGTTTCGCTACAAACGTTTTACCAACTCCTGGAGGGCCCTGTAATATAATATTCTTTTTGTAGTCTAACGATTCTATCGCATCCTCTACTTTTTCAAGATCCATAAACAAGTCCCTGGTTATGTCTTCAACTGTATACGGTTCACTTTCGTTTACTTCGTATTCACTTTCAGGCTCTTTAATAATTTCTATCTTCTGCAAAACTTCCTGTAAAAAGTCTTCGTATGGAGTAACATCTGTTAACGTCTTCTGATGAATAGGCAAATCGGAAACATCCCATTCACCATACCTAATCCATTCAACATCTCTGAAAGAATGCTGTGCACCATTTTCCGGACTATATTGGTATGGAGATACAACCTGGCCAAATGCAATCAATTGAGATGTACCAGCTTTAATGAAGACGTAATCTTCCTCTTTCATTTCTCTCACAAACTGCTCATTAGCGAGTGCATCATTTCTGGGATTGTGATCATAATCGTGCTTTTCTTTCAGTGACTGTGCTATTTCCTTCTTATCCTTATATTTGCTCAGATCACCCAGTTCGTTCCAGCCGATGGAAATTTGTTCTTTGTCCTTGAAATAGCTCCAATACTTTCCGTTCTCACCTGCAGCAAGCAACCAATATTTCGGTGCTTCATTTTCAATGGCGTGCTTATCCTTAAATTTATTAAAAATAAAACTGAAAAACTGATCGACTTCATAATAAATTGGCAGATTGGTTTGTCGGCCAATAACGTTTTCATAAGCTGGTGCTATATCATGGACTTTTATTGCTTTTTGATATTTCATAAACCTCGTTGAAAAAGTATCGCCTCTCTGATAACTAGGGTCTATTTCCAATTCATTCTCAACTGCCACTTTATCCCGTTGATTATAAAAACAGTACTCTTCTGGGAAAATGTTGCCTATTATTTCACTTAGAGCATTGGTGCCAATTCCAAACAGTTTATACTTTTCATTATTCAAAAATTGATCCATTCGATATTCTAATGGGTCACTTCCATGAACTAAATACAAAAAGCTCTCCCGGTATTTATCTATTGAGGCAGCATTCATCTGACCAAATGCACGACTTCGTGCAATTGCCATACGGTAAGCATTAACTTGCTGTCCTATAAGCTGAAAATCCTCCCATTCCATTGACTTAATATATTCTGGATCTCTAAACTTTTGAAAGTAACGATAACTTTTTTCCAGGTATTCAAATTCCTTAGAGAAGTTATCGAATTCCTCTTTATAGTACATTAAATATTTTTCAATTAACGATTTATCAACTCGTTCTTCCAACAGCTTCGGATCATTCCAAAATTTTAATAACATGTCAAATTCATCATCCGTTAATTTGTAATTGGTTAATTGGGCTAACCGCATTATTAATAAACTCCGGCTTTCAGGAAGTTCCTTTAACTTATGACGAAGAAGCATACCTTCCGACTCATTCAACCGGGTTTCTATAACCCCCAATTCAACTTGTGGATACTCTCTATCACTATCTAACGGTTCACTGTGCACCTCAGCTAAAGCAATTATTCCCCCTGTATTTTTTTCACCGCCGTCTGAACGCCAAATAAATACTTGGTCACCTTCCTTAACTTCATGCGTGTGGTGTTTCTGACGAATACTCCAGTCGATGATTTTTCCTTCTTTTACATACTGATTAATATCGTGCAAATCAGGATATTTATCTTCATTTATAGTGAACTGTTTTGGGTTTCCTTGGAAAATCCACTTTGACATAAATCCATTCCCCCGTAACTTCTTTTGCTTTAAGTATATCAATGAATCTGTTTCATGTCCTAAACACCTTAATTAATAGTCTGCTTTATATTTTAACTTCTTACTCCTTCAACACACCTCATTTTCATAAATTCTATCGTCCACCCGTAAACCCCTCCCATACTGGGAAAACAATTGCAAATACATCAATTTCGTAATAAAATCCTTTTGGATGAATTTCCCTATTAGTTGGTGTATTGTTCGCATTCCTATTGTTGCCTCGTTATAATGAGGAAACCTTAACCGAATGGATTGGAATTGGGATTAAAGAAGCAGCACCAATTCTGTTGATCACAGGTGCTGGTGGAGCATTTGGAACGGTAATTAAAGCAACCGCTGTTGCTGATTTCATCCAAGGATTCGGTGGAAATGCATTCTTCACAGGAGCAATGTTCTTACTCATTCCGTTCCTGATTGCTGCGGCGTTAAAAACAGCACAAGGATCGTCAACAGCTGCACTTGTTATCACTTCAACTTTAGTTGCACCATTACTTCCTGAAGTAGGTATAACTGGTGCCTTACCGCTAACTTTAGTCGTAATGTCGATAGGTGCAGGTGCAATGGTTGTTTCCCACGTTAATGACAGCTACTTCTGGGTAATTAAAGAATTTAGTGGTATGTCAGTAACTCAAGCATATAAAGCACAAACCGCCGGAACGCTATTGCAGGGATCTGTCGCGATTATAGTCACATTTGTTTTATGGATTGTGCTAGTTTAGTATTTAATGAACTTTGGTCAGCGTTCAAGAGAGTTAATCTCTTGGGCGTTTTTTCTTTGTGAAAAATCTTGAGCAGTAGAATCTTGGGGGTCTAATCTTGGGGTCTGACCCCACCCAAAAATAGAAGTGGAATAAATCCGCTTCTGTAAGTTAAAATTCGATATCTTCTTCCTCTTCAGGGGGCATGTATTCTATTGCTTCTATACCCTTTGGAAAGTGTACATTTTCCCTAGATATCATATAACCGAAACGATTAATGACTTCTTTTCCCTGAACTACATACTGGCCACCATCTTAATGGCTCACTATGGTGAATGGGTTAATTACTCTGATACAGCTGAAGTGGAATGTAGTGTTGAATTTAATTTTTGTTGGGATCTTGAGATGAAAATTTCTAAAATGAAATCAGAAAAACAAACAATTAGCAGGTAGGACACCCGAACCTTTCCTGCTGCAAGCTAAGAAGATTAAAAAAACGTCCATACACTTTCACGGCATATCCTTCGCTCTAGCTGCGGTATTCCATGATGTGGGTGGGGGTCACTGACCCCAGGATTAAAGATATTGCTGATTCTAATAGCTCATTTCTGTTTAGGTTCACTGGAAGGTTAGAAGATTTGTGCTGTTTTACGATTCGGAGAGCAAAAGGAAAAATAACCATAAAAAAAGCAGGCGTAGGCCTGCTATCCGTTGTATGTATTTAATTTTTGTTTCGACTCGTTCTGTTTAGTACCGAAGCGACACGTAGGGAATGACAAAAAATGATCTTTCCTTTTCGATCAATCCCCAGTACACCCAATTATACATTAATAGATTCGGGTCGATATGCTAATTGATTAGCGACATCTTAGATAAGCTAAATACCTTATTCACTTATTGAAAGTGCTTTGTGCACATTTGTGTGGTTATTGCACAAATCACACAAAATGTAATGAACCTGTTGACCTCTGTAACACAGTCATATATTATAAAAATCAACAAATGCACATTATTAATGCATCAAACACATATGTGCAAAAAATGAGGGGAGGGTACAAATGGATTGGGATGAAGAGAGAAGACTCATTAAAGTAGCAAAGATGTATTACAAAGATCAAATGACCCAGAATGAGATTGCTAAAAGTTTAGGAATCTATAGAACGACCATCACTAGATTGCTTCAGAAAGCAAGAGAAAAAGGCATTGTTCAAATCGATATTAAAGGTGAATATTCAGAGCAAGTTGACTTAGAGGAACAATTATTAAAGCGCTTTAGTATTAGTGAAGCTGTCGTCATTCCTTCAACGTCTCAACAGACGGAGCAGGAAAGAAAAACGGAACTGGGAAGGGCTTCTGTCAACCTATTAAATAAAACAATAAAAGATGGGGATGTTGTAGGCTTTGCTTGGGGAAGTACGCTTGGCAGCATGGTCAGTGCTTTAGAACGCTACAAATCAAGGAAAGCAGATTTTGTTCCTTTAGTTGGCGGCCCAGGAAAGATGAATGTGGATCACCATGTCAACACCATTGTGTATAATCAGGCAAAAGCATTTGGAGCTACTGCTCATTTTATTGATTCAGCAGCAATTGTCCCTTCTACTCAATCGCGAAATGAAATTTTTGAATCCGCTTACTTTAAAGATGTTTTAGACTTATGGGGGAAACTTACAGTGGCTGTTGTGGGAATTGGAACCCAATTAAGTTCATCGAATATGATTTTTTCGGGGTTCTTAGGTGAAGAGGATTACAAAAGTTTAGAAAATCAAGCAGCGATTGGAGATATTTGTTCCCGTTTTTTCGATGTGAACGGAAAGCCCATCGATGGGAATGTAGGTGATCGAACGGTAGCAATTGAACTCAATAAGTTAAAAGAAGTCAATTACTCTATTGGGGTTGCAGAGTCCGTTGAGAAGACGGCGTCTATAGTCGGAGCCCTTCGAGGAAACTATATCACCCATCTAATAACAAATGATTGTACCGCTAAGTCACTCCTAGAGTTTACTAGCGATGAGGAAGGAAGAGAATCTCGATGATTTTTGCATTACTTATGACAATTGCTTCTATGTTTCTAATTCAAACGGTTTTAGGTATGGGCCAAGTGAAAAATTTCAATAAGTATTATTCAGAGATGAGAAGTGAAGGCAAAGTATCTATTGGAAGATCAAAAGGTCTTATTAGAACGGGTGTAGTTTTATTAATCTCCATAGATCAAAAAGCAAGGATCAAAAGGGTTAAAAAAATGCAGGGACTAACTGTATTTGCTCGGTTTAAAGATGTAGATGGGTTGGAAGGTCAACATTTACTTAAGGTGGATAATCAAGTGTTAGATCATTTTGATCGGTTTACAACTAAAGCGCTTACGGATGCTCAGCATGTGTATAGAGTTGTTCAGGCAGGGGGAGAACCTCCTAAGCCAAAAAGTCCACTGCAATCTGTTTTAAAATTATTTAAACGAAAAGAAGAGGTGAAACAATAATATGGATTATCTAGTAAAAGGAGCAGAGGGATTTATAGGGATTTTTGAAAGAGGTGCGGAAACATTTACGGGATTTGTTACGGATATTATCCCTCTATTAATAATGTTGCTAGTAGCTATGAACGCACTTGTACACTTGATTGGGCAAGAGAGGGTTGAAAAGCTGGCACAAAAATCTTCTGGGAATATATTTACACGTTATTTAGTATTACCGACGCTAGGGACATTTTTGCTGTTGAATCCTATGACCTTGTCACTTGGCAGATTCCTACCAGAAAAATATAAGCCAGGATATTATGCGTCGGCGAGTTATTCCTGCCATTCAATGAATGGACTGTTCCCACATGTCAATCCAGCAGAACTATTCGTGTTCCTGGGTGTTGCAGCAGGTATTGAGCAGTTAGGCTTTTCCCAAGCTGAATTAGCTCTTCGTTATTTCCTTGTCGGTATGGTTATGAATATGTTCCGTGGCTGGATTACAGACATATGTGTGTATTATGTAGAAAAACAACAAAACGTGAAGTTGCCTAATACGTTGAAAGGGGAGCAGACAAGTGCCTAATCAATACAATACTGTAGTTATTAAAAAAGGAACAGGTGGATTTGGCGGACCTTTAGAAATCACGCCGACTCAAGGGAAAAATAAGATTGTCAATATTACTGGTGGTCCTATTTCTTCTGTTGCAGAGCGGTTGGCAGAGTTAACAGGGGCTGAAATCGTTAATGGATTTAAAACGAGTGTTCCTGAAGAAGAGATGGCCTGTGTCATCATTGATTGTGGCGGTACATTACGTGCCGGTTTATATCCTAAGAAACAAATTCCAACCATAAACATTATGTCTACAGGTCCAAGTGGACCAATGGCTGATTATATAAAGGAAGATATTTATGTTTCCGGGGTCAAGCCGGAACAAATTCAACAAGTTGATGAGCAAAGTGCAACAGTAGCTCAGGAAAAAGAAAGAGAGCAAGAAGACCTAAACCAAGCGACTGAAGAAAAATATGATACTTCGAAAAAAGTAAGTGAGCAATCTTCTGAGAACTTGATGACCAAAATCGGAATGATGATGGGAAATGTCGTTGGTGTCTTTTATCAAGCTGGGCGTGAAACTATTGACACCGTTCTCAAAACTATTTTGCCTTTCATGGCATTTGTGGCGATGTTAATCGGTTTAATTCTTGAAACGGGCATTGGGGACCTATTTGCAAACGTTCTTTCTCCTTTAGGAGGAAGTATTTGGGGATTGATATTAATTTCAGTCATCGTGTCATTCCCGTTGCTCTCTCCTTTCTTAGGACCTGGAGCTGTAATTGCACAAGTAGTTGGTTCACTAATTGGTGTAGAAATTGGAAGAGGAAATATTCCACCGCAATTTGCATTACCAGCCGTTTTTGCAATAAATTCCCAAGCTGCAGCAGACTTCGTACCAGTCGGTTTGGGACTAGCTGAAGCCGAACCAAAAACTGTTGAAGTAGGTGTCCCTGCAGTTCTTTATGGAAGATTTTTAACTGGTGCACCAACCGTATTTGTTGCATGGCTAGCCAGTTTCGGTATGTACGAATAATAGAAAAATAAAGGAGAGATCGGTATGACTCAAATATATAAAACGACAATTACAGAATTAGGTCCATCAGTAGAAGCTTTTTTAGAAGAAAAAATTCTTATTTTGTTTAAAGGCAATGCCCCTGCAGAGCTGGCAGAATACTGTGTGTTGCATGAAGAAAACAGGTTAGATAGTGAGATCGAAGCAAAAGATACACTGAAAATCAAAGAAACTTCCTACCAAATTACTGCGGTAGGAAGTGCTGTTAATAAAAACCTGGATGAATTAGGACACATCACATTGAAATTCGACGGAAAAGATGAGCCAGAACTTCCGGGGACCATGTCTTTGGAGAAAAAAGAGCTCCCTAGTGTTAGACCTGGCGATACGATAGAAATCATCCGATAAAAAAACAATTCAATAGAATACTAATATTACAATAGGAGGAGATCAATTATGACAACTTCATGGTTAGAACTAGATGAGAAAGTAGCAATTGTAACAGGCGGAGCATCTGGAATTGGTTCAGAAATCACAAGAGAATTAGTTAATAACGGAGCAAAAGTTGTAGTATCAGATATAAATGTGAAAACCGGGGAAGAACAGGATGGTATCTATCACATCCAATGTGATGTAACGAATAAAGAAAGTGTTGACGCAATGGTGGCTAAAACAGTTGAAGTATTTGGAACTGTAGATATATTGGTTAATAATGCCGGCGTCAATACACCAAGATTACTGGTAGATTTTTATGGGGAAAAACCAGAATACGAATTGTCTGAAAAAGATTTTGATTTTATGACGGCAGTTAATCAGAAAGGTCCATTTCTTTGCGCGCAAGCTGTTTCAAGAGAGATGATCAGGAAAGAAAAAGGAGTTATTATTAATACGACATCTGAAGCAGGTAAAGAAGGGTCAGCAGGGCAAAGTTGTTATTCAGCAACAAAAGGAGCTGTAAATGGATTTACTCGTTCATGGGCAAAGGAATTGGGCAAATTCAACATTAGAGTAGTTGGTATAGAACCAGGTATAAACGAAAAAACGGGAATGACTACAGATGAAAATTATAAGGCCTTAGCTTATACAAGAGGCGTAAAGGCGGATAATATAGATTCAGATTATAGTAAGTCTATTCCTTTACAACGTGTTGGCAAGTTGAGTGAAATGGGTAACTTAGTAGCTTACCTTGCTTCAGATCGAGCAAATTATATTACTGGAACGAATGTAAATATTACTGGCGGAAAATCTCGTGGATAATATATTTTTTCAACGATAAGTAAGCATCATTGTTGAGTAGAAAGCTAACGGAACAATAGATCAGGAGGAAAAAATGTTAAAATTATATATCGATTCAGCTGATGTAGATAAAATCAATGATTTAAATCAATATTTCCCAATTGCAGGTGTAACGACGAATCCTACCATTTTGGTCCAAGAAGGAAAGCCTTATCTAGGAATTTTGAGTGAAATTCGCAGTGTGATTGGGGATGAAAAAGATCTATTCGTTCAAATGCTTGGAGACACTGCAGAAGAAATAGTGGAAGAGGCTCACTACTTAATTACTAAAATATCAGGAAACCTTATTGTGAAAATTCCTGCCACAAAAGAAGGTATAAAAGCAATCAAGATACTTTCGGCAGAAGATATTTCTACATTAGCAACGACTGTTTATAGTCCGTTCCAAGCACTGCTTGCAGCCATGGCTGGTGCCGATTATGTTGCTCCTTACGTGAATCGTATTGATAACCTGGCTTTCAATGGAGATAAAGTTGTAACAGATATTGCGCAATTATTTAAAAGTTATGAGACGTCATGCAGTATTTTAGCCGCAAGTTTTAAAAATTTACAACAAGTACAAGATGTTTGTTTGTCGGGGGCAGATTCTGTTACAGTCAGTCCAGACTTGGTAGAAAAGATGATTGATTTTCCTTCAACTTCAGTTGATGTAGAAGTATTTAAAGATCAATGGAGAAATTTAAATGGAGAAAACTGCACCAATTTAATGAATACTTGATTTTTGTATAAGACAGAATAAATGGAAAAAAGGAGGGTTATGCTCATGCATTTCCCTCCTTTTTAAAATTGAAGGTGACGACTTGTTTTAGTTAGCTTTATCTCATGGCGTTGATCAGGCCCCCTTCGGACAATGTTGTAGTATCATTTTCCAAAAGACTACGATTTGAGATTTCCCCCCTTTCTTTACTCAATAATATGGCCCGATTCATAAGCATAGAAAGAGCGATCATCTTTTATTAGATAATCGCTCCCTTATCTGGAAGACTTAATATCAAGATAACTAAAAGAGACAACGGCTTTGACACTATTTCTCTATATAGATTCTTTCATACTTTTTTACATAAAAAAGAGCCAATCAAAATGTTGATTGGCTCTTCATATGGGATAAATTTATTGATTACCTTTTTTCACCCAATCTCCGACTGTAACTGTTCGCTTAGCTTGGTGTTTAACAGCATTTTCAACGTCTTCGACCATTTTGCCATCTTGATCAACGGTTACACTTGTTCCGTATGGGTTTCCACCTGCCCCAAACAGTACAGAATCTCACTGACCCCCACCCAGCTAAAGTCCACCGCGTTAAAGTAATAAAATGAGATTATTCCACTCGTACTGAAAAGAAGCAAAACCTCTACCAAAAGCCACTACCGGGAGAACGTCACATCTGGGGTCAGGTCTCTCATACTCAACAACCATCACTAATATCGTAGAAGGCCCTGACCCCACTTCTCATTCAGAACACCATATCCAGCTGACGCTATCTAATCAACATATGATCAAGGAAAATATGGCCCTAGTTTCAAGGAATTCACTTTTGTTGTCGGTTTCAGGAGATTTTTGTTAAAAAAACCATTACTTATGATATGGCTCCCCCCTCATAATCTTAAACGCACGATACACCTGCTCCACCAACATCAACCGCATCAACTGATGAGGAAACGTCATCTTAGAAAAAGACAACCCATAATTACTACGCGCAAGCACCTCATCACTCAACCCTAACGATCCACCAATTACAAAAGCCACTTTGCTTTTTCCGTAGGTTGCGAGGTCATCGAGTTGTTTGGCTAGTTTGTCTGATGTGAGCTGTTTGCCTTCGATTTCGAGGGTGATCACATGGGCATCTTGTTGAATTTTTGCGAGGATGCGTTCGCCTTCTTTTTGTTTTACTTCGGTCATTTGGGCTTCGCTTAGATTTTCGGGTGCTTTTTCGTCGGGGACTTCTACGATATCGACTTTGGCATAGGGGGTGAGGCGTTTGATGTATTCGTCGATGCCTTGTTTTAAATATTTTTCTTTTAGTTTGCCGACACTGATGATGGTAATTTTCATATCTGCTGCCTCCGTGTGGTTATTTTCCTTTAGTGTATCATTTTTGTTGAGCGGTTTTTAGGTTAGGGGGTTATCAATTTGAGTTAAAAAATAGCCCTTTCCCCAGCGGAATAGGAGATAGGACTTGTTCGGTGTAGTAGTTATTAGCCTATGGGGATTTTTATTGCCTTTTTCTTACTAACGGAGGTTCATCAAGCATTCTATATTTAATAAGTATATTTCCGGTGTCTTCGGCAAATAGGAGGGTTTCCGCCATTAGTTTTAGAAAAGTTGTACCAATATCCTTGCGAAGTGTTGCAGAAGCAGAAGTCCCAAATCGTCCACCTGCTGCACCGGCCATCATTGATGTTTTAAATAACATTAATCGTTCAGAGAAAGGGGCTTCTCCTTCGGTATCAACTTCAGACTCCCATGTAGGTAGTTGGGGTAATTCATCTTTTTCAAGCTTGCCTTGCATGGCTTCTAATTGCTTGGCACATAGTTTCTTTCCTCGCTCGAAATGGTTTTTAAGTTCTTTGTTTTTTGTTTTAGAAAAGGAGCGAAAGATCTCTCGAAGTACTTCCGTTGAATAATAGTTACTCGTAATCTGTAAAACCTCTGGAGCACTTAAAGGGCGATTTCCCCCGATAGAATTCCATAGAAAATCTTGATCTTCCACTTTGTCTAGTCCCGTGTCTCTCGGAATATGGATTAGAGGCTGGTGCATCCCGCTATTGATTATAAGCCCAATGCATTTTTCCACTAAGTCTGCTGTCTCATTCATTAATTTTTTATAAAACGTACAGACCTCGGGGTTAATGGATGAGGAGAGAGAAAGAGCATAAACATTTAAAGCATCCTGCCCTAACTTGTATTTAAGAAGAACGACAAAGTTATCTGAAAAGTATTTGGTATTAGGGAGTTGAATATCTCTTTTTGTGAAAGGCTCTGGAAGGGGACGATTGTCACTCGTTAAAAAATATTCAGCACCTTCGACCTCTTTATTTGCTATCTGAAGTCCTAATTCGAGCATCTCACGTACTCCTGGATCCTCTGCTTTTTTTAAGACGTCTGCAGTAACTACAGATGCCATAGTGTTAGTCATATATGATGTCATTAAGTTATGAATTTCCGCAGCAGTTAAGTCTTTCATATCTCATCGGCCCACCTATTCTGTACATTTAGGTATAGTTTCACACCAAAGCTATTTTTTATACGAATGGAAGTTGTAATAAGGAAAATTTTCCTTGATAAATATTTTACAGTCCATCGGCTAATTTTCCCTAAAATAGGGTAAGTTGTTGTTGAAGGAGTGCTTTGGATGTTTGAAGTTAGAACAGTTAGTGTTACGATCAATCAACCAATGGAGGAAGTGTATCACTTTGTGCATCAGCCGATGAATATGGCGGCTTGGGCGAAGTCTTTTTGCCTTTCGGTTGCGCAAAAGGGAGAAGAGTGGAGTATAGAGACAGGGGATGGCCATGCGAGAGTTCGGTTTGTTGAAGATAATCCCTATGGGGTGCTTGATTATTATGTGACAGTTGCTACAGGTGCGGAGATTTTTAATCCTATGCGTGTGATTTCTAATGGTGCTCATTGCGAAGTGTTAGCAACGTTATTCCGATCTCCAGAGGTTTCGGAGGAGGATTTTTTGCTGGATGGGGCGATGATGTCTAACGATTTGCGAAAATTAAAAGAAACGATGGAATTATTATAGGGTCAGCTCCTACTTTTCGGAGCTGACCCTTTGTTTGTTGTTATTCATCAATGAACTTCAGATTCTATCGGGCAAATCAAGCGAACTTTGCTGCCGATTAAGCTTAAACCATCGACATTTGCTGGCGTACCTTACTCTCGGTTTCATCCTCTTTTTGCAGTTCATCAAAGGAATAGACGCCTTCGATAAATATTTGGTGCCATAGCATAAACATTAGCACGGTCCATATTTTTCGTGAATAATCACCTTTTTGTTGAACATGAGCTTCTAATAAGTCATAAACGACGGATTTCCTAAGGAGATGGTCCGTATCACTAATTTGAATCAGCTGTTTCGCCCAGTCGTACAATTCGTTGCGTAGCCAGTGCCGCATTGGGACAGGGAAACCGAGCTTTTTCCTATCTAATACATGGTCAGGTACGATCCCCCGTGCAGCTTTCCTTAAAATCGATTTGGTTGTCCCGTCTGCGATGGTACTATCAACGGAAAGTTCACGAGCGACTTCAAATACCTTTTTATCTAAAAATGGGACACGGAGCTCTAATGAGTTGGCCATAGTCATCTTGTCGGCTTTGAGTAGAATATCCCCGCGTAGCCATGTATGAATATCGATATATTGCATTTGGTGAGTAGGATGATACTCGTTGGCAGTTTCGTACAGCGGTTTCGTAATGGACTGATAGGGATATTCTTTAGCGTATTGTATTAACAACCGTTCCTTCTCCGCTTCTTCAAACATTTTCGCATTGCCAATGTAGCGGTCACGCAAAGGGGTCGTGCCTCGCTCAATCAAACTTTTTCCACGGACACCTTCGGGTAACACGCGGGACGCTTGGTTTAAGGCTTTTTTCAAAAGGTTTGGCATGCTCGTAAAAGCTTTCAATGACTCTGGTTCACGGTAAATGTTGTAGCCGCCAAATAGTTCGTCCGCTCCTTCTCCTGAGAGAACAACGGTCACTTGTTTTCTCGCTTCACGTGACACGAAATATAAGGGAACACAGGATGGATCAGCTAACGGATCGTCCATGTGCCACATGACTTTTGGAAGCTTATCAACATATTCCTGGGCTGAAATTAAATATTCATAATTCTCTACGTTTAGCGCGTCGGCGGTTTCTTTTGCGACATCGACCTCTGAGTACCCTTCTCGTTCAAAACCAACGGAAAAGGTTTTAATGTTCGGATTAAATTCTTTGGCAATGGAAACGATTAAAGAAGAATCGATACCTCCAGATAAAAAGGACCCTACAGGTACGTCGCTGCGCATGTGGATGCCAACGGAATCATACATAACATCCTGGATCTGCTTCACTTGGCGATCTTCATTGGTCAGCACTGGATTAAAAGTCGCATGGAAATAGCGCTCCATTTGTAAAGGCTCATTTAATTTTTTTACAAAGTAGTGGCCGGGTTCTACCTTATGTACACCTTTTGTTAGCGTTAAGGGTTCTGGCGCGAATTGGTAACTTAAGTAGTGTTGCAGAGCTAGTGTGGATACTTTCTCATTCATATGACTTAAACTTTTTTTCTCAGAGGCGAAGCGAATGGATCCTTCTTCAGATTCACTATAATAAAGAGGCTTAATGCCAAAGGGATCACGCGCCCCATATAAATCTTTCTCCTGCTTATCCCAAATTAAGATGCTGAACATGCCGCGCAACTCTTCGAAAGCATCCACTCCTAAGTCTTGGAAAAGGACAGCAATCACTTCGGTATCCGATTCGGTTTGGAACTGGTAGCCTTTCTCCATCAATTGTTCACGAAGCTCAACGTAGTTATAAATTTCGCCATTAAACACCATCCAAAAGCGATCATCCTCGAAATGAAACGGTTGATTTCCACTGTCGATATCAATAATGCTCAGTCGGCGGAATCCAAGTGAAATGTAGTCATCGTGGTAGTAACCTTCTTCATCAGGCCCGCGGTGTTTAATAAGTTCATTGCTTTCCTCAAACGAACGTACATCATCTTGATTAGCCGAATGCCCCATACGCAAAACACCAATAAATCCACACATAGTTTAAATCCCCTTTTTAGTTTTAACAATTTTTTCAACATAACACAGAAAAACCTTTTGCAGTTACAGAATGACTATCCTTAACCCTCTTCAACGACCTCAAAGCTTTCTAGCATAGAATCGAATCTCACTCCGTGTCTTATGGATGTGGAAGCTAACGAAAACCTTCATCCTGTTGAGGATGACTCTTCAAATGGAGATGATGCACTTGAAGAAGCGTTGGAACAGCTGGACATTATTCATAAAACTTCGTAATGCGTAATCTGAATAGGCTTCATATAACTTTTTAAAGGCTCTCTGGTTGCCTTTTTTCACTTTTTGAATAAGTTTTTGTTCCTGCTGATCAATCTTCATGGATTTTCCACCTTTTAATCACTCTCTACTCTATATACCCATGATCATGTTTAAAAGTTTTCAATGACTCTTACTTTTATAAAAAATTATTTAAAATCTTCTTATCAAGTAAAATTTGTCCAGAAAATAATCGAAAAATAGCCGATACAAGACACGCTTGTATCGGCCGTTACTTTAATTATATAGGGATGTAATTTATTGTAAACATACATTATGGCCTATTATTTCGCCAATTTAATCTAAATTTCGATGGTTCTTATGTCACATTACCTTTCTGTGGAGGAATAAAGATTCGAAACCGTTTAATAGGAAACTACTGATCGATGCCTATAAACGAACAAACACGTGATGATCCATGATTCAATTGCTGCCGCACGAAAATTAAACCCGTCAATTTCACTGAAAATCGAAATGTCTTTATCGTGATTCCGAGAATTCACTTAATTGTCGCTCAATAAATTCAGCATCCCTTGAACCGTTTCCAATCATAATCGTTTGAAAAACAGCATCTCTCGTTTGAATCGGCATGTCCGTTATACTTTGATTGGAGACAAATGTAAGTAAGGTACGAGATGTTTTTTGATAAAAGTCATAGTCTGCTGTCCTTCCAGGATATATACTAGAGGATTCTGATAGATCCATTGTCATTCGATTTAAAGAAACAGCAATGGCTTTGATCTCTGACTCTGAAGCATCTTGATCACCAATTCTCATAGCTAATTCGGTGACCATTCCACGCATAGCCGTTAAGTCTGTAGATTTCACTTCTTTTAGATCGTCCTGATGAGATTGATACTGGTACACATTCGCACCAATACTGATGATTAATAAAATCGCTATTAAAAAGATCCACCACTTCAATTTCACATTAATCCCCTCACAGTTTAATCTTTTATCTATATTATATCTAACTTCTCGACAAACTGGGCACTAAACTCAATAAAATTTAAATTAATTTAAGTTCAGATTTAATTTTGATTGTGAAATATTGAACAAAAGTATTGTAATTCTTTTATCTAGCTATTATAATGAATTTAAGTTAATCATGTGAATGTTTTCACATATATAATACTAAGGAGGAATTACTAATGAAGATCGCAGTAATCGGAAGTACACATGCGGGAACTGCCGCTGTTTCAAATATGGCTACTCTTTATCCTGAAGCCCAAATTACCGTCTATGAACGAAATGATAATGTATCCTTTTTATCCTGTGGTTTAGCTCTATATGTTAGAGGGGTTGTTGACGACCCACAAGGCTTATTCTATTCTTCTCCTGAGCAGCTTCAACAACTCGGAATTACTATGAAGATGCAGCATGATGTTAGAAATATTGATACAACAAACCATTTAATTAAAGCAACCAACCTTGTAACCGGCGATGATGTCGTTGATTCTTACGATAAACTCGTTATGACTACTGGCTCTTGGCCGGTCACTCCTCCAATTGAAGGAATACATCTTGATAATATCTTGTTAGCGAAAAATTATAATCAAGCCAACACCATCATAGAGAAAGCTCAAAATGCTGAGCATGTGACAGTCGTAGGGGCTGGTTATATCGGAGTAGAGCTTGTTGAGGCCTTTGAAAAGTCAGGAAAAAAAGTAAGTTTAATTGATGGAGCCGATCGTATTTTAAATAAATATTTAGACAAAGAATTCACCGACCAAGTGGAAGATGATTTTCGCAACCGTGGCATTGACCTTCTTTTAAACGAAACGGTTCAACGATTTGAAGGCACGAAAAAGGGTGTAGAAGCTGTCGTAACTACTCATGGACGCGTGGAGACGGACTTAGTTATTATGTGTGTAGGGTTTCGACCGAATACAGAGTTATTAAAAGGCAAAGTAGATATGCTTGAAAATGGTGCAATCAAAGTAAATGAATATATGCAAACAAGCGATCCTGCTATATTTGCAGCTGGCGATAGCTGTGCCGTGAAGTATAACCCAACCGGTGAGCATGCTTATATTCCTCTAGCTACAAATGCAGTAAGAATGGGAACACTAGTAGCACGTAATCTAATGGGACCAATCATGAGAAACGTTGGTACACAAGGAACCTCTGGCTTACACATTTATGACTTAAATATGGCTTCAACTGGTTTAAATGAAACCTCAGCTCAACTTTTAGGTGTTCATGTGAAAAGTATCACAATAAATGAAAAACATCGACCTGAGTTCATGCCAACATCTGAAAATGTTCAATTGAAGGTAAGTTTCCATCCTGATACGAGGAAAATCCTTGGAGCCCAAGTACTCTCTAAGGTAGACGTTACCCAATCTATTAATACACTGAGTGTATGTATTCAAAGTGGTATGACCGTAGATGAGCTTGGCTTTGTAGATTTCTTCTTCCAACCTCATTTTAATCAACCATGGAATTTCTTGAACAAAGCTGGGTTAGCGGCTGCCCAATAGTGAAATAAAGGATCTCTCTCTAATACTAAGTAGTTCTGTTTCGGTGGAGAACTTACGAAATCGCAACCCAAATAACAGAACAGGATTGTTGAAGACTTGAATTCCTAGATGATTGTGTGGAGAAAGGGGCGGTGGGGAAGGAGTCGCTTTCCGTGGGCGTGCGCTGAGCCTCCTCAGGCTGGCGCCTTCCGGGGTCTCATCTAACCCGCGTATCCCACAGGAGTCTTCCCCTTCCCCACCGCCCCTTGCCGTATGTTTCTATCGGAATCATGCCGTTCTACTGTTAAAGTATGAGGTATATGTTATATCTATTGAGCCACTTAGATAAGTTGTTAAAAACGGGATAATTTCAGTCCATAAACAGTAGTTAGGAGCTTACCTAGTGTGTATGCCTACCATCACCACCTCTTCTGATTTTATAAATAGTACAGGATCTATTAATGGCAGAAGTGGATCATTTCAATAGCAATATTCACACAGCACCCTTGATTTAAACTAACGAAACAGTACTGATGAAGACTTGAATTCGATATGTTTGTGTGAATTTTGGGGCTACGGGAAACAGTTCGCTTTCCATGGGGCGGGCGCTGAGTCTCCTCGGACTTCGTCCTGTGGGGTCTCAGCTGTCCCGCACATCCCATAGGAGTCTCACCGTTTCCTTCCGCCCCTTTACCATATAAGTGTCTCGATACCACTTCAAGAAAAAGCAGCCATTCCTAAGTTTGCATGCAAATCTTGATAGCGGGCGGTCCTATTAAAATCCTTGATATAGAGAGGTTCATTGCAATAGAACACGGATAGTGGAAGATAGTCCTTCTGGGAAAGGGGTTCGTTTCTCACACATCGAATGGGGGGCTTGGGAATCTCCCCGTTTCCTAGCCACCCACTCCCATCTATGAATAGCCTACAATTTGAAGAACCCATTACTGAGGTTTCCGTTTGCCTCACAATGGCAAGGAGGGCCGGGAAATCACGAGACTCCTGTGGGATGAACATGATCGGTGAGATCCCGCAAGGCGTAGCCTGAGGAAGCTCACCACATGCCCACGGAAAGCGAGTGATTTCCCGGACCTTCAAACGTCATCCCTTGTAACGGAAACCACCGGAATGTCTTGAAGTTGATTTTTCCACAATCTAGGACTTTAGTTTAACAAGAAAATACAAAAAGAACGCTTGGACATAAAAAAAACCAAGCGTTCTTTTTTGTTGTTTGTACTGTTATTTTAGAATTTCTCCACAGTATCGGAACTACTTACTCTAATACAAGAGGGATCCTTTTGAATTTGGCCGCATACCTACGATTCCATCTTTAACGAATGACTTTATTTATTCGATCCACTACGTCATAGATTTCCTTACGAGTCACATCAAGATGAGTCACAAACCGGATCGTCTTCGGCCCAAAGGGAACAGCAAGAACTCCTACTTGCTTTAATTCTTCCAAAAATTCTTCCGCTGACATCGTGAGTTCACCAATATGAACAAGTACAATATTCGTTTCCACATGACCTTCTATACTCAGTCCAGGAATTTGTTCCAATGATTCAGCTAAAAGACGGGCATTTTCATGGTCATCCGCTAAGCGATCGACCATTTGTGTTAAAGCGATATAGCCTGGTTCTGCAATCACTCCGACTTGACGTAATCCTCCCCCGAGGCGTTTACGCCATTTCCGAGCCTTTCTAATAAATTCTGCTGATCCAGTAATGATGGATCCTACGGGAGCTCCTAGTCCTTTCGATAAGCAAAATTGTACAGTATCTGCCTGAGCAGCATAATGCTCGACAGAAACTCCAGAAGCTACGGAAGCATTAAATAAGCGAGCACCATCTAAATGAACCGGAATTTGGTTTTCACGTGCTATCTCATAGATGGCTTGCATATCCTCTAATGGAACGATCGCTCCTCCCGCTTTATTATGAGTATTTTCTATACAGATAAGCCCCGTTTCTGGAAAATGAATATCATCCGGGCGGATGGCTGTGCGTACATCCTCAGGAATCATGGATCCACGGTACCCTTCAATTGTACGTGGTTGAACTCCTGCTAAAGCAGACATCGAAGCTCCTTCATATAAGAAGAGATGAGCACTCGCTTCAAGTAAAACTTCATCCCCTGGATTGCAGTGAGTTAGTGCAGCAATTTGATTTCCCTGTGTTCCGCTGGTTACAAAAAGAGCCGCTTCTTTCCCTAACATTCTAGCTGCCGTCTCCTCTAATTTTAGAACACTGGGATCTTCACCAAATACATCATCTCCAACCTCAACATCAAAGGCTGCCTGCCTCATTTCCAAAGTCGGTCTCGTGACTGTATCGCTTCGTAAATCGATCATATGTATCTCCTCCTCATTAGGTTATTGTACGAAAAATTGTGGACAACTAGCAAATCCCTAAAAATCTACATAAAACTGACTCTCGAAAATCGTTAGTATCCTCAAATAGTAGTTTGCATAAAATTTCGGTTACTGTCGATTAATGTTTACTTATAGCGAGGGAATCGTTGAAGTGACTGTGCACATGTGGGTAACTTAACTAACGATTTGAGTTACCCACAATTGTCCACAGACTTATGCACAATTTTCACTCAATTTAAGCTATTCACAAGTTATCCCACCTTGTAAACGGTTTATCCACAATTCTATCCACATATACACAAAATGAATCGTCTATATGGTATTAGCATATATGTTCGCCACCATATATAGGTCTTATCCAGAAGCCTATACACATGGTGTGGATAAAAAATTCAGCCCTAGAATTAAAGAGCAGTTATCCTCTGGAATTAACAGTTAGGGTCAGAGGAAAGATATGCTTCCCACGGACGAACAGGTCAAGCCTCCGCTACGCTGCCGGGGCTTTTTCCATGAGTCTTACCTTTACCATTACTAAGGAGGAAAATATATACCAATGATTATTACAACGGAATTTCATCTCATAGATCAAAGTCGTTGAAAAAACCTTCTATTAGAAAGATAAAAACACCGGCCTTGCCATCCTTACGTTGTTCACCCTACTCTCAATAGCTTTAAAAGGATAGGAATCTGGCGAGACTCTTGCGGAAAAATGGGCTATCAAGGTCCGCAAAGAGCGACGAACAACTCCATACCTCCTTGAGCACAACAAGACATTTAAATGAAAACGCTTGGATTTATATACAATCCAAGCGTTTATGTGCAAAATTATACAGTTGTTTGATTCACTTTTTTCCCTACCTTAACTTAAGATGTCCACATTTCAATTGATTATTCTTGTGTTCCTAAGGTAATGGTTGTTTGGTTTTCTTCTCCATCACGATAGTAGGTAATTTCAAGTTCATCTCCAGGATCTTTTTCTTTATACAAATATTTACGTAAGTCGATAATATTTTCTACAGGTTCCCCATCTAGCTGAGTGATTACATCTAAAGGTTCTAAACCTGCTTTAGATGCCGGAGACATTTGGGTAATGCTGCGAATGTAAAGCCCACTATTAACACCATCCGGTAAATTTAACGTTGTTTTCCACTCAGAAGTAGGAACTTCATTGAGTCCATAAGCTTCAATACCTATAAATGCTCGATTCACTTGGCCAAATTCCTCTAATTCATCAATCAAAGGTTTGGCGGCATCAATAGGGATGGCAAAGCCGATTCCTTCAACAGAAGACTGAGCTACCTTCATCGAGTTGATGCCAATTAACTGTCCATCAATATTAATAAGGGCCCCACCACTGTTCCCAGGGTTGATTGCAGCATCGGTTTGGATAACCTCGGACTGCCAGTCTTCTGTTCCATCGTTATTAAAGTCTTGCGGAATAGCACGCTGTTTACCACTTATGATACCTTGAGTCACCGATCCTGCAAAACGCAGGCCTAAGGGATTACCGATCGCAATGGCGGGCTCGCCAACTTGTAAATTATCGGAAGAGCCAATTTTAGCAACTTGAGTAACATCTTCGTCAGACATTTTAAGTACAGCTAGATCTGAAAAAACATCCCCTCCGATTAATTCTGCAGGTATTCTAGTTTCATCGGAAAGGACAACTTCAATTTCACTAGCTCCCTCTATCACATGATTATTGGTGACAACGTAGGCTGACCCATCTTCCTTTTTATAAATCACACCAGATCCCACGCCAGCTTCTTGTGATCCATTCTGCTCCTCCCAGAAATTAGACTGTGATTGAAGATTGACTACACCAACAACAGAAGGAGTGACTTCTTCTACAGTTTCAGTAATTTGAGTATTTACATCCACTTGCATCTGTTCGCTGCTAATGCCTCCACCTTCGTCATCAGAGTCATTTTCATCGTTTGGAGCTGCAATGTTATAAGGCAGTAAATTAGATTGAACCAGCGCTGGTAACGCCAGCAAAACGAGAACCGCACCAAGAATAATCCCTATGAGGGTTGGCATCATGAATCGACGACTCTTCTTTTTCTGCTGTTGTGTGGCTGGTGAATGATCATCGTAGAATCCCACGGCTATCACCTTTCCTTTCTTTCCACATCTTCTTCTACTTTATTGTTACCTTAAATGGATAATTTTAAAACTTGTTATACGTCATAGATTGGAGTAGCTTCAGCAGGATCGGTATCATGCAATTCAATTCGTGAACCGATTTGAAAACCCCGTTCTTTTAAAACTTCTTTCACAGACATACGCGCTAAGTCTTTCATATTATTATCTGCACTTAGGTGGGCTAAATACACCCTTTTTGTTTGATCATTTATAATATCTGATAATGCCAATGCACAATCTTCATTTGATACGTGACCTGAATCACCTAAAATACGACGTTTTATATTCCAAGGGTATCGGCACATGCGCAACATGCTAACGTCGTGGTTCGATTCAAAAATTAATGCATCTGATCCTTCTACTGTCTTTTTAATTCGCTCAGAAACATATCCAAGATCTGTCACTAGGGAAATCTTTTTTCCTTCTTGATGAAACGTATAAAACATTGGATCCGCTGCGTCATGTGATACAGCAAAAGATTCGATATCAATCCCTCCAAAAGATCGGGTTTCTTCCATATTAAAATGAAATTTCTGATCTACAGAGAGTTTTCCAAGTTGACCTTCCATAGCCTGCCATGTTTTATCATTAGCATAGATAGGAAGGTTATACCGTCTCGCCATAATTCCTAAGCCTTTTATGTGATCACTATGTTCATGGGTCACAAGAATTCTTGAAAGATCATGAGGGTCAACCTGAATTTGTTCAAGTAAACCTTCAATTTTCTTCCCACTCAGCCCAGCATCTACTAAAATCTTTTCCTTACCAGATTCTATATAAAAAGCATTTCCTGTACTGCCTGAGGCAAGCACACTAAATCGTAACGTCATTTATGACACTCCATGTTGGTCTATTCATTAGAATTATCTCCTGTAGTTTCTTCATCATCTTCTGTATTTGTAATAACATCTTCTTCGCTATCCACAATTTTTTCTTGAAAATACTCGGATATTTCTTCAATAAATTCACTTTCCTCTATATCAATAATTCGTCCTTCTGCCGTTACGGCATTAACAAAATAATCTTCTTCACTATTAACCGTCACTTTCCATGTTGGTGCGAAAACTTGGGTAGGATCTGATCCAGCTGCAGAATGGTATCCTACCGTCATGTTGGTTATTTCATCTCCTGTGGAAATCGATTGATTGTCATAAAGAATACCGATTACTTCCGAGGGATCTAATAAATCACGTAGTTGCTCGTCCTCTTCACTCTCCGTTACTCCTAATTGAGAAACTTGGTAGCCCGTCATAGCACCGTCCTCTACATCCACGGTTAATACACCAGCCGGATTATAATAAATGGTTCGCGAATTGTTCGTCTGGAATAAAAGGATTTTATCTTCTTCCTCATTCCAGCCCCAATAGGAATACTGACTGCTAAAAGGAACGTATTCAGAAATTACTTCAACTATGGATTCTTCATCGTCACCAAGGTCAATAGGCTCATCTAATGTTGATATAAGTAATTCTTCCTCATACACACGTACATTTTGATCAGATAAATTACTAATTCGATCCAATTGACTCTCTGTAAATTTACTTGGCGAAGCAATTAAAAAACTAACTTCAGGGGCTTCATCTGGTACTGAGTCCGCAACTGTAATTTCTCCATCAGTCGGACTATCCTCATACATCGATTCTTGAACGGTTTCTAACTCAGAATCATTCTGCTTCGTCAAAAATTGTTGCAAAAGGAACAAGTCAAGTATGAGAAAGCTTAGAATAAATAATGTTTTAATTTGGCCCCACTGCATTTGCTTGTCCACCTTCTTCTTCAGAGGATAATTCGGTGATTTCTTTCCAACTACCATTTTCTAAAACAAACCAGGAAGGAATAAGATCATAAACTTCATAACCTACAGTTTGCTGGGATAATTTATATCCAATCATAATATCCTCAATTAATTTCATATTGTATTGGTCCGTTTCCTCAAGGAAGGAGGCCACATTCTCACCTGATGGAAGCTCTCCTTCCTCATTAGGGCTAGGGTAAGAAGTATCAAAATCACGAAGAGGCCTTACATAACTCCGTTCTTGATCTCCATCATATTCCACTTCAATTTTATGAAAATCATCTGAACTTGAAAGAAGTGGAAGACTATTAAAATACATATTAAATTGTACCGATGATTGTGACGGGTTAAGATCGCTTAATTGAAACGAATCGGTCCACCCTTTATGTGTATTTATAAAACTAACGCTTCTTTCCAATAGATCAAAAGAACTTAGTGCGGTTTGAACGCTTGACGCATTTGATGTCAAAGTAGAATACTCTAAGCGATTACCATTAGCTGGAACTTCTAATCGACGAGAATCATCAGTTAATCTTAGCTCTGACGTAGAACTCGATGAATCCCGAACGACAGGTGAATCTGATAACAGTTCATTCCGAAGTGGTAAGATATCAATTTTCTGCGAGTCCACGGAGTCTTTAGCAACCGTTACACTATCTCTAGGAATGAAAATTCTCTTTTCTTCATCGTCCGCAAATAAAATTTGTTCTATAAATTTTTCGTCATTATTCATACTCGCCTTCAGGCCATCAGTATCACCGCTTCTTAGCGTAGCTCTAAAGGAGGTAGAATTCTCTCCATCTGAAACAAAAAGCACCTCTGCTCTGTCACTTCCCTCATTAACCATAAAGAAGATTCGATTAAAATGGCCAGCAGGAGCATTTTGATTATCATTTTCAAATTCGAAAAGGTTCGGGATAACTTGTGCTGGAATGTCTGTTGGAAAAACGACTTCGACCATCTGTTCATGTTGTTCCGGTGGTCCCTTATGAGCCGTACTTAGCAGATTAGACATCGTCCAATTTTTCATTTCTCCAAACATTAATTGGGCATCTTCTTTATCCGTATAAGAGTAATGACTTGCTTCTTTATGAAATACAAACTGACTGGGAGCTATTAAAGAAGTAAGTTCTACTTCCTCCCCATTAATTGTGGTCTCCTCAATAAATCCTTCTTCATCTAAGCTGTCGACATTTGGCTGATAGTTCCACTGTGCGACAGTAAGCAACAAACTAAAGCCAATTAGAATAAAGAGTATGATAGATTTCAATGTTTCCACTTTCATTAGTTCTTCCTCCGCTTCTGATTAATGAGCGGAAGTGTAAAGAAAATTGTCGTCCCTTTTCCTTCTTGACTATTCGCCCATATTTGACCGTGGTGGGATTCGATTATTTCCCGGGCAATAGCGAGCCCAAGTCCTGTTCCGCCGATCTCCCTAGAACGAGCTTTATCCACTCGGTAAAAACGGTCAAATATTTTGTCGACCGTTTCTGTTGGAATACCCATGCCTTGGTCGCTGACACTCACAAGAAGTTGTTTCTTCAAAGTTTCTGCTTTAAAGGTAATCGTTCCACCTTCTGGAGAGTATTTAATCGCATTGGAAATAATATTGTCGAGGACTTGAGTTATTTTGTCTTTATCAATCCAGACAAAGAAGTTTTGATTTGCCAATTCTCGACTAAACGTGTTCTTTTCGTTACGACTCATCTCAAATCTATCAATGACTTGACTAAAGTGTTCGACAAATTCAACTTTTTCTTTAAATAATCCGGTAGAATCTTTACGATCCATTTTTGATAACTGCAATAAATCATTAACGAGGCGGATCATACGGTCCGTCTCATTTTGAGTCACATCTAAGAAACGAGGGGCTATTTCTTTATCCTCCCACGCTCCATCGGTTAAAGCTTCGAGATAACTTCTCATTGTTGTCAGTGGTGTACGCAGCTCATGGGAAACGTTAGATACGAATTCTCGTCGCTCTTGTTCCACCTTTTCCTGTTCAGTTACATCACTAAGCACCGTAATAAACCCGTCCATTTCGCCATGTTCATCCTGAACGACAGAAAAGTTAGACTTTAAAAGTAATGGTTGGTCTTCGCTACTTAAATCTATAATAACAGACCCGATTGAATCGATATCCCCCATGTCATTTATTTGATCTGTTAAGCCAAGAATATCTATCAATGATTGACCCTGTACTTCTTCAATACTTTGCCCAATTAGTTTCGATGCTGGAGCATTCATTAATGTAATGGCTCCTAACCGATCCGTGGCAATAACCCCATCTGACATATTTGAAAGGACCGAGCTGAGCTTTCGCCGTTCCCCTTCGGTTGTCGCCTGTGATTGTTTGAGTTTATCATTCAAATCGTTAAAAGTTACACCAAGCTGACCAATTTCATCATTTCCTTGCACACTTACTTTTTGTGAGAAATCTCCGGTTGCCATAATTTGAGCTTGTCTTCTCATTTCAGATAAGGGCTTTGTAATCGTTCGGGCCATTAATATGCCTAATAGGGCGGTTACAGTAATCGCTAATACTGTCCCTCGGGCAAAAATATTATTAATATCTTGAAGCTGATCATACACCTCGCCCATATTTGCTTGATAATAAATAGCGGCGTGAACTTTCTCCCCATTACTACTCTCTACAGGCCTAGCCCCTACTCTTAAACGTTTCTCAGTACTAGGGTCCAACTTAATATTAGAATCGGAACTTTTATAAAGAAGTGCACTTGTAATAATAGGATCATTCGCCTTTTTCCCGACATCTGATTGATCAAAATCATCACCAGAATATGTAGCGATCACCCGTCTATTCGAATAATTAATGACTTGTAATTTTCGGATGTCATTCTGATTAAAATCATCAATAAGACTTTGAACTTCGGATTCTAAAGATGGATCAGAGTCCCCTCGTTCCGCTTCATAAGAATTTTGCAGACTAAAGGTTAAAGAGCGGAGTCGGCTATCGATCGACTCATTAAAATTCCTTTTGAGTTCATCCTCTAATTCTCCAACAAAGTAGGATCCGATCACTTGAATTCCTAAAAGGAGGAGCAGAATATAAACGATCGTCAGCTTCAGTCGTACAGACTGAAAAAAACCTACTTTCTTCATACACAAACACTACTCCTGCTCTGGATTTCTTAAATAGTAACCGACTCCTCTACGAGTTACGATCCACACTGGGTTACTTGGACTTTCTTCAATTTTTTCACGCAAACGGCGGACAGTTACATCAACTGTACGTACGTCTCCATAATAGTCATATCCCCATACCGTCTCGAGTAAGTGTTCGCGCGTCATCACTTGTCCTATGTGACGAGCTAAATAATGAAGCAATTCAAATTCACGGTGCGTCAGTTCAATATACGAACCGTCACGCGTTACTGTATAAGCATCTGGATGGACGGATAAACGACCAATTGTAATATCCTTGGACTGCTGGGATTGGTCTTCTGGCTCCTGTTGATGTCTACGTAAATTGGCTTTCACTCTAGCAATTAGTTCACGATTGCTAAAGGGCTTTGTTACATAGTCGTCCGCTCCCATTTCAAGTCCTAGCACTTTATCAATTTCCCCATCTTTAGCTGTAAGCATTATGATCGGCATTGCATGGTTTTTCCGAACTTCACGACATACCTCATTGCCATCTTTATTAGGAAGCATAATATCGAGTAAAATAAGTTCTGGTTTCTCTTCATCCGTCTTACGAATCGCTTCATCTCCATCGTAAGCGCAAACGACCTCGTAACCCTCTTTTTCTAAATTAAACTTCAATATGTCAGCAATTGGCTTCTCATCATCTACAACTAAAATTTTCGGCGCCATCTTCTGTCACTTCCTTTTCGTCAACTTCTTCTCTTATCTTCATTTTAACTTATTTGACTGAAAATGTCTTACTTCATAATCAATCAAACAGAAAAGCCGCTACGAATTGAATCGTAACGACATTTTATTAAATATGCTCCAATGGGTCTTCTAGTGAACCATTTTTATAGACTTCAAAATGTAGGTGTACACCTGTGGAACGACCAGTCGTCCCCATCTTTCCTAGAGTTGATCCTTTTTCAACCGTGTCGCCTACGCTAACATCAATTGACTCTAGGTGAGCATAAATTGTCTTATAACCGTTGTTATGGTCAACTATAACCTTATTTCCGTAAGCTCCATCCTTACCTGCTTCAATGATCTTTCCATTATCCGCAGCCTTGATGGTGCGATTACTTACGCCTGCGATATCAATTCCTTTATGAAACGATCCCCAGCGTTTACCCTGCTCACTAGTAATTGTACCCTCAACGGCAGGCCATTCAAACTCTCCTGTTCCTTTTGAAGAGATTACTTTTGTACCTTGTACTACAATTTCTTTGACAGGTGCTGATACTTCTTTTTCTTCAATCGTGCCCTCGTCCACTATGCGATCATTTTTCATGTGTTTATAGTAATGTATTTCTTTTTCGCCGTCTTGTCCTTCTTGTTTGATCTCTGTTTCACCTTTTACTAAGTCATCAGTTTTAACTACTTCGGTTTTATAAGGGATGTTCTCTTTTTTAATCCCCTCTTTTTTAATGAAAACTTCTGTCCAAGGTTCAAAGTCGGCTACGTTAACTTCCTGATCGCTTTGTGATTGATCCTTTATGCTGTATTCATCATTAAAAGTCATCATTTGCTCTTGAGACAAATTATACTGGGGTGCGATTTTTCCAACTACTTCGCTAGTAGTTTCTTGGTAAGTCCCTTTTTTCAGAATTTCAACGGCTTCGGTAACATCGGTAACTTCAGAAGCTTCTACAACTTCTTTCTCTTGTGAAATTTCATTAGTTAGCTGGACTTCCATAACGGTAGAACCTTTTAGCTCTATCTTTTCATCGTTCGCTCTAGTTTCTACTTCTTTAAGATCTTCTGGATCGACGTATTGTTCTTTAAACTTTTGCACAACATCTTCAGCATCTGCTTCACTAGGAAGGTAAGCGATCGTTTGACTTTCCACCGTTAGACCAACAGCTTCCACACCGACATCGATAGAATCTCCAAGCTTACGCAACGTTTGATCGGTTTCAACGGACGGAGCAAACATTTTTTCAGAAACATAGGTTACCTCTTCTAAAGGTTCTAATTGATAGTCTTCATGCTGTTCCTGTACCTTATCTAACTGTTGTTGGACATAGGATTGTGCATTTTCTTTATTTTTCACTACACCTATATGTTTATCTCCCACATAAACGTGGAAAAACGTTTCTAGATTCTCTTCTGCATATGCTGTTCCAAAACTTAAACCCATCGCAAGCAAAGCAATAACGGAAGCTTTTTTCCAAAGCCCCTTCGTCTCTTTCACGTTTCATTTCCCCCTAAGTATATTTCTCTATTTTTCTTGATATTGTTTTAGTATGACCATCTTTATATACTTTACCAATTTATCATAGGTGAATAGGTTAGTGTTCCTTATTTCAAAGATGTAATGAATTTATAATATGACTTCCAAAATTCTCATGTATTCTCTGTATTTTTACACTTTTCGTGGTAAATCATCCGAATAATTGGCTGTTTCTGACATTGTTTTTACGCAACTATTACAAGAATATTAACTACATTGAAACATAAAAAAAAGCCCACTGATTGTTTAGTCACAGGAGCACTTCAGGGAGGGTGAAATAATCAATTCACAAGCTAATTTTCATATTAAAATCACAGCGTTTTTTTAAAGAAGCAGGATTAGGTAATAACACGTTTTGAATAGCTCGCCTTACCATCTATTCAACTAAAACTCTCGGTTTGTGAAAGAACGATTCCGTTCCTTCATTTAGAGAAAGGTGGTTCGTAAAACGACTCGCTTTCCGTGGGCGTATGCTGAGCCTCCTCGGTCGCTTCGCTTCCTGCGGGGTCTCACCTTATCCGCTTATCCCACTGGAGTCTCGCCGTTTTACGAACCCCCTTTACCTTTGTTTGGATGAACGGATCGTTGCGATGAGAAGCAACATAGATGAATCATGTTTCGATCCATAAGTGCGGCGAATCTTATCGCCAAATCCTGTGCTGAGGCATTCTCCCACTATGTGAATGCCTTATTTCTACATCATTCTCTTGAATTATCAGTTTTCAGTGGCTCGCTGTTTCCCCTGCTCCTCTGTGCTTGATATCTAGTAACGGACCACAGACTGCTTAACCCAACAATCACGGCAACGGAGATGCGAACGTTGTTATGTCAATGGTTATGGAACATTCTACCATTAGAGTTCCAACCACCTCACTCTCATATCAGTAAAAAACACATAAAAACAAGGCTTAGAGAAATTTTATCTCTAAGCCTTGTTAACTGTAATTTAGAATGTAATTCACAAAGTGGCTCGGGACGGAATCGAACCGCCGACACACGGATTTTCAGTCCGTTGCTCTACCGACTGAGCTACCGAGCCATGATAAAATTAAGTTTTAAAAGGATTTCTCGCTTATAGTGCTCGTCCTTTTGTAAAATATAAATGGCGGTCCGGACGGGACTCGAACCCGCGACCTCCTGCGTGACAGGCAGGCATTCTAACCAACTGAACTACCGGACCAAGTATGATGTTTCTTCTTTACTGCAACGAAGAATATCATACCATACGAGAAGAATAATACGCAATAGCTTTTTAGATTTAAAGTTTAGAAATTATAAATCTAGAGTTGCATTTTTCTTGAAATGTTGAAGTAAGTCATACGCTTCGGTCGATTCAATAATGAGACTGCGATTTTCTGGTGGGACAAATCCAGACTCAATGGCGTAATCCATTAATTCAATAAGCGGTGTGTAGTATTCTTTAATATTAAATACTCCAATTGGTTTCTTATGAAGGCCTATTTGCGCCCAAGTTATCGTTTCAAACAATTCTTCAAATGTCCCGAATCCACCTGGTAAAGCTATAAAGCCGTCCGCTAAATAACTCATTTTTTCTTTTCTTTGATGCATCGTATCCACTTCAATGAATGAGGTCAGTCCAGGGTGTACAATTTCTTTTTCAAATAAAGGGGTAGGCATGACACCGATCACACGACCTCCTTCTTGTAAGATTGCATCGGCTAATTCACCCATAAGCCCACTATTCGCTCCTCCGTAAACCAATTCAATATCTTTTTCTGCAAAAGCTTTTCCTAATTTTTTTGTCTGTTCAACGAAAACCGGATCGTGTCCTGTACTAGATCCTGCGAAAACACTAATTCGTTTCACTATAATAATGCCTCCTTTATTGTTTAAAAGCGTTTATACGAGTTTTATAAAAAACTAAACACGCCTCCCTCTATTATAAGGAAGACGTGCTGAACTATGACAATTATTCGCTATAAACGCTTCGTATTACATTCGTTTGGGAACGGTCAGGGCCAACGGAAAAGATTGATAGAGGAATGCCTGTCAGCTGAGACACACGCTCTAAATAATTTCTCGCGTTAACTGGAAGCTCGTGTAAAGACTTAACACCAGTAATATCTTCTTCCCATCCCGGCATTTCTTCATACATAGGCTCACATTCAGCCAATACTTTAAGACTTGCTGGGAACTCTTTCATTATTTCACCTTTATATTTATAGGCGGTACAAATTTTTAGAGTATCAATTCCCGTAAGTACGTCAATAGAGTTAAGTGACAAATCGGTAATTCCACTCACGCGTCGCGCATGTCGAACTACAACACTGTCAAACCAGCCGACACGGCGTGGACGACCTGTTGTGGTACCATACTCACGACCCACTTCACGGATTTGATCGCCCGTCTCGTTTTCTAATTCAGTCGGGAAAGGTCCATCTCCAACTCGAGTTGTATAGGCTTTTGAAACACCGACCACGTGTTTAATTTTTGAAGGACCAACGCCTGAACCGATCGTTACTCCCCCAGCAATTGGGTTAGAAGAGGTAACGAAAGGGTATGTACCTTGGTCAATATCGAGCATTACACCTTGAGCTCCTTCAAATAGAACACGACGGCCTTCATCTAAACTATCGTTAAGTACGACCGAAGTATCACACACATACTTTTTAATTTGTTGGCCATACTCGTAATATTCTTCTAAAATTTCTTCTACTGTGAATGGAGTGGTTTCATATACTTTTTCAAATAAACGGTTCTTTTCAGTTACGTTTTGTTCTAATTTCTCACGGAAGTCTTCCTTATCCATGAGATCGGCGATTCGAATACCTGTGCGCGCAGCTTTATCCATGTAAGCTGGGCCAATTCCTTTTTTCGTTGTACCGATTTTGTTTGCACCTTTTTCCTCTTCCTGTAGTTCGTCTAACTTTAAGTGATATGGAAGAATAATATGAGCGCGATTACTAATTCGCAGGTTATCCGTGGATACCCCTTTATCATGTAAGTACTGTAATTCTTCTAGTAAGGCTTTTGGGTCAATGACCATGCCATTCCCTAAAACACAATCTTTATCGTCAAAAAAGATTCCTGATGGAATTAAGTGCAATTTATACGTCACACCATCAAATTTAATCGTATGCCCCGCATTATTTCCACCTTGATAACGAGCAACTACTTCGGCATTTTGTGATAGAAAATCGGTAATTTTACCTTTACCTTCGTCGCCCCACTGGGTTCCGACTACTACTACTGAAGACATAAGGCACCTCCGCCTGAAAATTTACTTTTTCCTTTAGTCCACCGTCATTTTATCAATTTTACAACAATTCGTCAACGCAAATTCCGAACATTAATTTTTAAATTACAAATAATGTTCGATTTATTAAATGTCCCAAAATACTTATTATTACTTATTATAACTTAAAACACTTGATTTTATTCGCTTCATTACTTAAAATGACTTATATAATAGAAAACAGGATGGTGGATTTGCTGTGTATCAAGAAGAACGACTGATCGAAATAATGAACTATTTAAACCAGACAAGAAGAATATCAGTTGATAAGATCTGTGAGTTATTCGAGGTTTCCAGAGATACCGCCCGTAGAGATCTCGTTAAACTTGAAGAGAGCCGGTCCATCGTACGCACACGTGGGGGAGCTATTTTACCTTCTAGTCATAATGAAGTAAAAGACTACTCTAACCGATTACAAACTGTTTCTGAAGAGAAGTTGGCAATTGGTCGGACAGCCGCTTCGCTCATTCGTAACGGAGATGCAATCATTCTTGATGCCTCAACGACTGTACAGTCTTGCGCTACTCAATTAGATGATCTTGATTGTACAGTCATAACGAATTCCATCCATATTGCTGATATATTATCGAATAACCAAAATACACACATTCATTTATTAGGTGGCCAATTGCATAAAGAACATCGGTTTTTATACGGGACTTCTGTCATTGATCGTCTTGCCAAATATCGAGTCGATCATGCATTTATCGGTGTCGTTGGTATTTCAGAGCACGGATTAACGATCGCCCATGAGGAAGATGGCATGGTGAAGAGAAAAATGATACAGCAAGCCAAACAAGTAACTGTATTAGCAGACCATACCAAGATCGCTGTGACTGATTTTTATCAGTATGCCGAGCTAGGAGATGTCGACCTGTTAATCACTGATCAGACACCCGATCAGCCATTTCAAGAGTTATTAGCTGCTCATCAAGTTGAGTTGCTTGTGACAGAGGAGGAATAACAATATGAAAATGATTGCGATTGACTTAGATGGAACGTTATTAAATAGTGAAAGTAGTATTAGTGAAGAAAATTTAGAAGCCATTAAACAAGCCCAAGCTTCTGGTGTTGAAGTCGTCGTTGCCACAGGACGAGCAGAATTTGACGTTCGAGAAGTTTTTAAGAAAACAGGGCTGTCTACTTGGGTCATTGGAGCTAACGGAGCAACCATTCACACTCCAGACGGAGAATTGTTCGATTCTGTTCCTATTGCCCCAAATGACGCTGCTGATATCCTAACCTGGCTTGATCAGGAAGACTTTTACTATGAAGTATTCAGTGATACTTCAATTTTGACGCCTGAAAAAGGAAGAGACTTATTAAATATTGAATTGGACCGGATTCGCAGTGCCAATCCAAAGGCGGACATGACTAAACTCGAGCAAGCTTTACAAAAGCAATTTGGCCAGACAGGTTTTGAACAGGTGGAATCTTACCGAGATATTCTACAGTCTGGATCCCCGCTTTATAACATACTTGCTTTTTCATTTGAAGAAGAAAAATTGGAGCAAGGCTGGAGAACATTTGAATCGTACGATAACCTGACCTTAGTCAGTTCAGCTATGCACAACTTTGAACTTGAACATAAACACGCCTCAAAAGGATTGGCACTTGAAAAGCTGGCGATACACCTAGGCCATCCTCTAAAAGACACAGGAGCTGTTGGGGATAGTCCCAATGATTTATCAATGCTTAAGGTAGTAGGGCATCGGGCTGCTATGGGAAACGCCCGAAAAGTTGTAATTGAGGCTTGTGATGTTGTAACCAAATCAAACGACGATCATGGAGTAGCTCATGTGATTGGGCAATGGTTAACCTAGTTTTCGTTCACTTATCTGGCGTAACTTCTTGTTGAGGGAGGCGTAACGGATCGTGATTGAATATATATAAAAGGACGCCCTGAGACTTTTTCAGTCTCAGGGCGTCCTTTTGGTTCATGAATAATTAAAAATCCCACCTACTTAGGCAGGTGGGACATCAGCATCACTATAGCGCCTGTCGAGGTCAACGAACTTGTTGTACTCCTTCACAAAGGCAAGTTCAACGTTGCCGACAGGACCATTACGCTGTTTTGATATAATAATTTCAATAATATTTTGATTCTCCGATTCCTGATCATAATAATCATCACGATATAAGAACCCAACAATATCCGCATCCTGCTCAATCGAACCGGATTCACGCAAGTCCGACATCATCGGACGCTTGTCCTGTCTGGATTCAACACCACGGGACAACTGGGATAAGGCAATCAATGGAACATTTAATTCACGGGCTAACCCTTTCAGTGAACGGGAAATCTCCGACACCTCTTGTTGACGGTTTTCCTTCGAATTAGCACTTCCTTGAATGAGCTGTAAATAGTCGATTAAAATCATACCAAGTCCATGTTCTTGCTTTAAACGACGGCATTTAGAACGAATTTCACTGACTCGAATACCTGGTGTATCATCAATGTAGATGCCAGCATTAGATAGGCTTCCCATTGCCATCGTCAACTTATTCCAGTCCTCAGATTCCATATGCCCTGTACGAAGCCGCTGAGCATCAATATTTCCCTCAGCACAAAGCATACGTGAGACAAGCTGATCCGCACCCATCTCCAAGCTGAAAATCGCGACGTTTTCATCGGAATTGACCGCAACGTTTTGAGCAATATTTAAGGCGAAAGCTGTTTTACCCATCGATGGTCGAGCAGCAATAATGATTAAGTCGTTTCGTTGAAAACCAGAGGTAATATGGTCAAGATCACGATAACCCGTTGGGATTCCTGTCGTGCTTCCATCACTATTGTGCAGATTTTCAATGTTGTCATATACATCAATCAGTACATCTTTTATACTCTTAAAAGCCCCAGAGTCTTTCCTTTGAGCAACTTCCAGAATATCTTTCTCAGCGGAATTTAGAACATCTTCAATTTGCTCTTCCTCAGCAAAACCACTGGTCACAATATTCGTAGCTGTACGAATAAGGCCGCGTAACGTAGATTTTTCATTAACAATTTTCGTGTAATAGGTGATATTCGCAGCTGTAGGTACCGAGTTTGCAATGTCACTTAAGTAGGAAACGCCTCCTACTTCTTCTATTACTTTATTATTCGATAAAGCAGTCGTTACAGTGACGAGGTCAATCGGCTCTCCTCGGTCAGACAATGTTAGCATCACTTCAAAAATCCGCTGATGGCTGGCCCGGTAAAAGTCGTCAGGTAGCAGGTATTCAGCAGCTGTTGACATTGCTTCAGGTTCCAGAAAAACCGCTCCAAGTACCGCCTGCTCAGCTTCAATATTATGGGGCGGTATACGGTCATTAAACATTTCACTCACAAGCTGTTTCCTCCTCTACCTGTGCAAAGGATCATTTATTTCTCTTCAATGTGAACGCGAATTGTTCCTGTAACTTCGTGGTGAAGCTTCACAGGTACATTCGTATAACCAAGGTTACGAATCGGTTCATCAAGTTCAATTTTACGTTTATCAATTTTAATATTATGAGACTTCTTCAGTTCTTCTGAAATCTGCTTACTTGTTATTGATCCAAACAGACGACCGTTATCCCCAGACTTTGCCATAAGTTTCACTTCTGTATTGGCAAGATGGTCTTTGAGTTGTTCTGCTTCTTTTTTCTCATCTTCTGCCAACTGCTCTTGCTTAGAATCTTTGGCTTGTTGTGCCTTTACGTTTCCACCCGTAGCTTCAACAGCTAAATCATGTTTTAAAAGGTAGTTACGTGCATAACCGTCCGATACGTTTTTAATTTCGCCTTTTTTACCTTTACCTTTAACATCTGCTTTAAATATTACTTTCATTCTTCTTCGCCTCCTCCAAAATACTCATCAATAATATCTTGCAATAACGCTTTTGCGTCTTCAATGGTAGTATCTTCTAGTTGAGTAGCAGCATTGGTTAAATGCCCGCCCCCATTCATTCGTTCCATAATAACTTGCACATTTACATCGCCAAGAGAACGAGCACTTATACCAATTCGTCCATCTTTCCGCTCTGATATAACAAAGGAACAGACGATACCTGTCATCGTTAGTAACGTGTCGGCGGCTTGTGCAATAATCACAGGCCCAAAGGATTCTCCGTGTTCGCCCGCAGAGATGGCAATACCATCACGGTAAATATTTGCCTTCTCAATAAGACGGCTACGTTTTACATACACATCCAAATCTTCCTTCATGAACTTTTGAACAAGTACAGTATCTGCCCCTTTAGATCGTAAATAAGAGGCCGCATCAAACGTCCGTGAGCCTGTCCTTAACGTAAACGCTTTGGTATCGACAATGATGCCTGATAGAAGCGATGTTGCTTCTAACATGGATAACTTCAATTTCTTTGGCTGGTACTCTAGCAATTCAGTTACTAGTTCAGCCGTGGAAGAAGCATAGGGCTCCATATAAACAAGCGTTGGATCTGAAATAAACTCTTCCGCCCGTCGGTGATGGTCAATGACCACAACATGTTCGGTTTTATTCAACAGCTTTTCCTCAATGACGAGGGAAGGCTTATGGGTATCTACAACTACGAGTAGTGTCTCGTTCGTTACGAGCTCCATTGCATCTTCTGGAGTGATAAAATTGGACCACAAATCCTCATCTTTTTCAATTTCTTCAATCATTCGCTGTACACCTGTATCGATATCATCTGTGTTTAAAACAATTGCTGCTTTCTTCTGATTGGCCTGAGCAATTTTTAAAATACCAACCGATGCCCCGATCGCATCCATATCTGGAGATTTGTGCCCCATGATTAGTACGCGCTCACTATCCTTTACGAGCTCTTTCATGGCGTGTGAAATAACACGAGCACGAACACGAGTGCGTTTCTCCATTGGATTCGTTTTTCCTCCATAGAAGCGGACTTTCCCTGTATCATCTTTTATCGCTACCTGATCGCCCCCGCGTCCAAGGGCCAAATCAAGACTTGACTGAGCAAGTTCCCCCAGTTCCGGTAAGCTGACTGGTCCAACTCCAATACCAAAACTTAAAGTCAGCGGGACGTTTTGATCAGTAATCAATTCACGAACCTCATCAAGAATCTCAAATTTCGAGGCTTCTAATGTGTCTAAAATTTCCTGGTTCATTACAGCTATAAAGCGTTCTTGTGACGTTCGTTTTAAATAAATCCCATAGTCATTTGCCCATTTATTTAAAATCGAGGTAACTTGAGAGTTGATTTGACTCTTAGCTGTATCATCCATGCCCTGAGTGATCTCCTCATAATTATCTAAGAAAATGATGGATAGCACGGTTTGTTCATTTTGATATAGATTGTGAATTTTCGTCTGGTTCGTTCGATCAAAGAAGTACAACAGGCGTTCTTTTCTTTTAACAAGGGTTTGCAGCTGATAGCCATCGAGCTCTAGCCACACTTCACTATGGTCTTCTTTAATATTTGAAATTAAATTCTCAGATAAGTCACTTAAAGGCTCACCGACAATCGTATCTTGACTCGTAAACTTGTTCATATAGGGGTTCGCCCATTCAATCTTAAAATCTTCACTATAGAGAACAATCCCAATCGGCATCTCTAATAGCGCCTCTTCCCCAACTTTTTTTACACGGTAGGAAAGGGTCGATATATATTCTTCCGTTTCATTAATCATATTTTGTTCCGTTCGAACACTATAAAAAATCGAACCTGCGAGAAATAGTGCCATGACCAACCCAAGCATCCACTGGTAGTACCAGATAAACCCGAGAAGCAGTATAGATATAGTATAGATAACCCATAAATGTCCACTCATAGTTGGTTTTTTAAAAATGTTCGGCATGTTATTCAGCTCCTGCCATCCTTATACAAGCGATCTTTATTTCTTCGACTGCAGACGTTCTCTCAACGAGAATCCTAAGTCAATTATACCTAAAATCCGCACAAGATACATTAGAATTGTTGGGAAAAGTATCGAACCCACTATTGCTAGGATCGGTAACGCCTTGGACTTCTCTTTTACATACGAATAATAGAAAATAAAAGCGAAGCCTTGCAATATTAAAAATGTCCCAGTCAATGTGAACACATTGATCGCTGCTAAATACCAAATATCATTACTTTCCGAAAGAATGTACGTGAATATTAACGAAAAGAAATAATACCATAACATAGAAACTGGAAGGGTAAAGTTACGAAAAGGTGAGAAGTGGAAACTTTTCCCTTCTACACGATTAATCACTTTATAACTCAGCCATTGGCTCAAAAATGCAAACACTATACCCATGATCGCTATAATGCTAGGTAAGTAGTCCGGCAAAGTCTCTACTTGTTCCTCAAACCCGTCTAGCTGTTGTTGAACATCAGCTCCGCCGCCAATAGCCCCCATCATTCCTTCTGTCATAGAGAAAGCTTCCCTAAGAGCCATTCGGATTTCCTCAGCCCAGTTCATCCCAAAGAAAAGCTGGGAGATCAAGTAAACTGATACTAGGCCAATAATGAACCCAAGGGAACCAGCCGCCCACGTTTCATACGGTGTGCGCTTTTTGTGCATTGCTCCTCCCACAAATAACCCACCGATTCCTGCCAAGATTGTAGCTGGTAAAGAGAACACAGTTGCAAATAATAGCGTGAAAATCATACTCGCTATAAGTACAAGTATTCCCGACTTCCAACCGTGTCGATAACTGTAAAAAATAAACGGGATCGGTAAAACAAATAAGAAGAAGGAGCCGATAATAGGAGTAAATAGAATTATCAACAACAATAGCAGATAAGACCCAGTCATTAAAGCCCCTTCAGTAATTTTTCTTGTATCATTCATATATCTACTGCACCTCATTCAACGTATCTATGCTAGCTTAACTATTTTAACATAAGACGGTACATTTCATCTTGTCTCAGCATTTCAATTTGTGACCTTTTGTCTGAATCCAGCTAGTTTGGTATGATAGGTGAAACTATTAGAACTTAGGAGGCTCACTCATGCGCACAGATTATCATGTTCATATGGCAGAAACAGGCGATTTATCCGTAGATTACTTACGTACATACATCGAAAAAGCAAAACGCGAGGGAATTAAAGAGCTCGGCATTTCTGAGCACGCCTACTTTTTCCAAGAAACGAGAGACATTCTTTCAAACCCATGGGTCGAAAATCGAAGAACCCTTGATTTCAAAACCTATCAACAAATGTTTGATGTGGCAAACGAGGCAGGACTTCCTATTAAGATGGGGATAGAGATGGATTATATGCCTGGTAAAGAAGCAGAAATGAAAGCATTTATCGATGCCCATCCTTTTGATTATGTAATTGGTTCCGTCCACTGGATTGATGAGTGGGGTATTGATTTAGCTATTTACCGCGAAGAATATGAAAAAAGAGATTTACATGAAGTGTATCGCCAATATTTTGATAGAGTAGTTACACTTGCGGAATCCGGGTTGTTCGATTTTGTCGGACATATCGATGTGATTAAAGTATTCGGTTACCGCCCTAATGATCGTGAGTTTTTATTAGAACAGTACGAGCGTGCAGCTAACGCGCTAGCTAAAACTGGGACATGTATTGAAATTAGTACTGCTGGACTACGTAAACCTGTAGGGGAAATGTATCCTGATCCTGACTTTCTTCGTATCTGTAAGGAAAAGGGGATTGGCATCGTACTTTGCTCAGACGCTCATAAACCAGATCACATTGGCTATGCGTATGAGGATGCCATTGAGTTTGCTCGTTCTGTTGGTTATGATGAGGTCCATGTTTTCACACAGCGCAAAGCTCATGTAGAGAAAATTGATTAAGTCGAGGAAACACATTATGCGCGGTTTTGAGTAACTTATCGCGCATTGCCATTGCAACACCAAAAAACCCGCTCCTTCCGAATTACGGAAAGAGCGGGTTTTCTAATGTTCATTCTAAAGCCTTTATAACGTTAAACATTGCACTTGTTTAATTTCATCTACTCCTGACAGCTGGTCCTGACAATCGCCTTCTACTGCCTTATCAACCGTCAATACCATCACAGCTTCTCCACCTTGATTCGTACGACCTACCTGCATCGTCGCGATGTTTACATGATAGTCTGCTAGCAAGCTACCAACACGGCCGATTGCGCCAGGCTGATCATTGTGGTGAATAACGATTAAATGCCCCTCAGGGACCACATCAATTGAATAATCATCGAGTTTAACAATTCTAGCTCCAAGCCCGTTTAATAATGTGCCTGAGATCGTTCGTTTCTCCTGATCTGTTTCAATTTCAATGGTTACTAAGTTCGTAAATCCTTTGGTCGATGTAGACTTCTGCTCATTTATGACGATCCCCTTATCAGAAGCCGTCTTATAAGCGTTCACGTCATTAACACGTTCGCCAATGTAACGTTTGAGAATACCTTTCACAGAAATTCTAGTTAAAGGTGTCGTTTCTACATCAAGTAGATCACCTGAGTAATAGACGTTTATTTTCTCAAGTGCTCCCTCAGTTACATTGGATAAAAAGCTTCCGAGTTTTTCAGAAAGGACAAAATATGGGGATAGTTTTTCCATTTTTTCAGCCGATACAGATGGCATATTAACAGGGTGCTTCACAGCTCCACCGCGAAGTACATCCATCACATCTAGACTGACGTCTGTTGCGACATTTTCTTGTGCTTCCACCGTACTTGCCCCTAAGTGTGGCGTAGCAATGACTTCATCTAAAGATAACAGTGGATGATCGATAGCTGGTTCTTCTTCAAAGACATCTAGTGCCGCTCCAGCAATTTTCCCTTTTTCAATCGCTTCATACAAGGCATCCTCTTCAATAAGTCCACCGCGGGCACAGTTCAGGATACGAGCGCCAGGCTTCATTAATTGAATGGTTTCTTTGTTAATCATATGCTTCGTCTTATCAATCAGAGGAGTGTGTAACGTTAAGAAATCTGCCTGTTGTAGGACTTCTTCCAACGTTCCATACTGAACCCCAGCTTTATCCGCTTTCTCTTCAGTTAAAAATGGATCAAAAGCAATCACATTCATACGGTGACTTTTCGCCCGTTGAGCTACTTCAGCACCGATTCTGCCAAAACCGACAATGCCTAACGTTTTACCTTTTAACTCGACACCGACATATTTTTTGCGTTCCCAACGGTTTTGCTTAAGCTGATGATAAGCTTGGGGAATATTACGAGCAAGTGACATAAGCATCGCCATGGTATGTTCCGCTGTAGAAATGGTATTCCCGTCCGGGGCATTTACGACAACTATTCCGTGATCGGTCGCTGCATCTAGATCAATATTATCAACACCAACCCCGGCTCGTCCGATCACTTTTAATTGTGTAGCATGCTCAATAACTTCTCTCGTTACTTGGGTCTGACTTCGGACGATCAACGCATCACTCGTACTGATTTCTTTCAACAATTCCTCATAGGATAAGGAAGCATCCATCACCGCTTCAATATCTGAAGCTTCAAGTAACGGACGCACTCCATCTTCACTTAACGGATCGCTTATTAGTACACGGTACATTTCTAGTCCAACTCCTTTGTTGCTTGTAAATAAGCATCCTGGGCTGCGGCTGTTCCAGAGCCCGGTTCAAATTCATGTCCAAGACGTCTTAAAACAATTTCTAAAATACTTACATATTGGAGAACATTGGCCGGACGGGAATAACCCATATGACCGATTCGGAAAATTTCACCTTTTAAGTGTTTCTGGCCACCTGCCGTCATTAAGCCAAATTCTTGATTGGCAACTTTACGGAAAGATTCTGCTTCAAACGTTTGCGGTCGTATAGAGGTAACTGTTGGAGAAGCTGCCTCATCCGATACGAATAAAGGTAGATTTAACCCACGACAAGCTGCTCGTGTCATCTCCCTCATCACCCGATGTCGTTCATGCACTTGTTCCAATCCTTCACCCTCAATTAAGTCAAGGACTTCCTGTAAACCAAATAATAGAGATAATGCCGGAGTAAATGGCGTTTGTCCTGCATCTAAACTCTTCTTGAAACTTCTTAAATCTAAGTAAAACCGCGGTCTAGGATTGTCATTAATAATGCTCCATGCTTGGTCACTTACAGCAACGAAAGCTAGCCCAGCCGGCAACATCATTGCTTTTTGCGATCCCGAAACTAAGAGATCGATTCCAGCACCATCCATATCGATCGGAGTACCACCAATTGAAGAAACCCCATCAACGATCACAAGCGCTTCACTATCCTGGTGGACCTTTTGAGCAATCTGTTCTACAGGATGCATCGCACCTGTGGAAGTTTCACAATGGGTAACAAAAACAGCCTTCACATTAGGATGGGCTTGTATTTGCTCTTCTACTGCCGCTACCTCTACTGCGCTTCCCCACTCTACATCAATACGATGAATCTTTAACTCATACGTTTCACAAATTTTTGCAAAACGATCTCCAAAGGCTCCTGCTACGACAACAACTACCTCGTCTCCAGGCGATGTGGTATTGACAACTGCAGCTTCAAGAGCTGAAGTTCCACTACTCGAAAGAACAAGCACATCTCCAGAAGTACCAAATATTGGCTTTAACCTTGGAGCAATATTTTCTAATAATTCTTTACATTTTTGTCCTCTATGGCCGATCATTGGCTGAATCATCGCCCGTTCTACACTAGGCGGTATCGGTGTTGGACCAGGCGTATGCAATAACTCCCACTCACGATTCATCGTTTACAGTCCCTCCTGTTCATTCTACACACACAAACTCTCTTATAGGGTAGAAAAATTTTGATATTCCTTTATCCTATCAAATGAACTGCTATTGTCAATGTAATTAAAACTTTCTGAATAAAACATTTTTTTCTTTTTTTTCTTTAAGTGAAACACTGTAACTATTTCTAGTAATCTGTATAATAAGGAGGGTATTTATTTTTAGAAAATTTGAAATTTGGGGGAGATTGTATTGAGAAAACACAAAGCCTTATGGTTAATGTTTGCTTTGATGCTTTCACTTTTCCTCGCAGCTTGTAGTGGCGGCGATGATAGTGAATCATCTAACGAATCAGATGGAGGAGAAAGCGAAAGTGAAAGTGAGAGCGAAAGTTCAGAAAGCAGTGCTTCACAAGATATAACAGTTTCTGCTAAAAGTGAAATATCTAGCATGGATCCTTCATTAATTACAGATACTGTAGGATTCCAATGGGCTGGTGAAACACTAGAAGGACTTTATCGTTTGGATAGTGACGGAAACCTATCACCAGGTATCGCAACTGATAGTTCTGTAAGTGAAGATGGACTCACTTGGACATTTGACTTACGTGAAGACGCCGAATGGTCTAACGGCGACCCCGTAACAGCAAATGATTTCGTTTACGCTTGGCAACGTGCGGTGAACCCGGACATTGGCTCCGAGTACGGCCCTTACTTCTTAGGTGGAGTTATTAAAAATGCCCAAGCTATTTCTGAAGGTGAAGCAGAGCTGGACGAGCTTGGTGCTACAGCCGTCGATGATCATACATTAGAAGTTGCATTAGAACAACCTGTACCATACTTTGAATCAATGACTGTATTCGTAACATTTATGCCTCTTAACCAGAGCTTCGTTGAAGAACACGGCGAAAACTTCGGTACAGAAGCAGAATATACATTGTCAAACGGACCTTTTGAAATGACAGATTGGAGTCATGCAGAAGGATGGACAGTTGAAAAAAATGATAGTTACTGGGATGCAGAGACTGTACAGTTAGAATCCATTTCAGCACAAGTAATTAAAGAAATTTCCACCGGCGTTAACTTATATGAATCTGGCGAGCTCGACCAAACTGAACTTAATGCTGAATTCGTGGACGAGTATGCTACAACTGAAGATTTCAATATAGCTGAAAAGCCATACTTGTATTTCTTGAAGTTTAATCAAGATGCCAACGAAGCTTTAGCTAACGTTGATGCACGTAAAGCTATTTCCATGGCTATTGACCGTCAAAGCCTTGTTGACGTTATTTTAAATGATGGTTCAGTTCCTGCTGAAGGTTATGTTCCATCAAACTTTGTAAACATGCCTGATAGTGATGAAGATTTCCGTGATGCTCAAGGCCCTCTTGTTGAACACAATGTAGAGAAAGCGAAAGAGCACTGGGCTGCAGCACTTGAGGAGCTAGGCACTGACTCAGTGGAAATCGAACTTCTAGGCGATGACACGGGCACATCTAGTAACGTTCTAGCTTATTACAAAAACCAGCTAGAAAAAAATCTTGAAGGCTTAACGATCAATATTTTGGAAGTTCCATTTAACGAACGTGTTGAGCGTGACCAAAACTCAGAATTTGAGATCGAAGCGGCAACATGGGGACCAGACTACGTGGATCCAAACACGTACATGGATATGTATTTAACAGGTGGTCAAAACAACAACATGAATTATTCTAGTGATGAGTATGACCAACTGATTGAACAAGCAGGCAGCGAATATGCTCAGGATCCTGAAAAGCGTTTTGAAAACTTCCTAGAAGCGGAAAGACTACTTCTAGAAGAAGATGCAGCGGTAGCGCCGATTTATCAAGATTCAAAAGCGCAACTATTCAGACCCTCAATTAAAGGCGTATTTACAACAGCTACTGGGCCAGAACTTGAATTCAAGTGGGCTTCTGTAGAAGAATAATTAGACACGGCAAGTAGTTGTACCCACGAGGTACAAACATTAGTAAAAGTAGGATTGAATTGTAATACAATTCAATCCTACTTTTTTATTGTCATAACAAGACCTTGGATACAAAAAAAGAGACAATTCCTTGGCGGGAAATCTCATTTCAGCTGAGCAGGGGAAGTTAGCACGCAATTGGTAGCTTTGATTGAACGGGAAGCTCTGCTCACTTTCCGCGGACGAACCCGACAAGTCTCGCGGCCCCCCTACAAAATTCTCCGTGACTCCTACCTATTACGTCCTTATTCTTATGGAGGCCACTGAACTTTACAAAGAATAAAACAAGGGGACAACCTTTATAAATCGCATATGATTTGGTCTTTTATTTTCCTCTTATATATCAATGGTTATTGGATAATCACACTTGGATTATCATACAATATCGCAACCCAAATAACAGAATGACAATAGCTGTTGTTCAACGTGCTAATTACTACGTTAATTGGTATGCTATTTGTGAAAACTCGATTTCTAGATTGTGTGGCTGTTCCGTCATCGGTAGGAGGAGAAGGTGGTCGGGGAAATAACTTGCTTTCCGTGGGCGTACGGTGAGCCTCCTTGGACTTCGTCCTGCGGGGTCTCACCATGTCCTCTAATCCCACAGGAGTCACGTCATTTCCCCGCCCCCCCTTGCCATGAAGAAGAGGGACGGAACATCAATGAATCTTAGAAGTTGGCACGTAGCCATTGATATAAGAGCATGCTCATCCTCTATTTTCCGTTCCTTGCCAAACTTCATACGGCAAACGGACCTTCTTGTTATTAAACAATTTGGAGCTAAAGCTGCACTGTTGCTATCGCTTATTGTGCTAACAGACAGTTATCTGTAAGACTTAATTCCGAGGTGATTGTGTAGAGAAAGGGGAGGTGGGGAAGGAGTCGCTTGCCATATGTTGCTATCGAAATCGTGCTATTCTACCGTCCCTGTTAAAGAATGAGATATCTGACATAACACCAATCGAATCCTGATGCAGACCAGGGTATATGGCCTTCACACAGATCTATTGAGTTATTAGATAAGTTGTTAAAAATCGGGTGTGATAGCGTGTTTATATGAAGGGTAGGAGCTTACCTGGTGTGTTTTCCTACCATCACCACATCTCCTTGTGAAGACCGTTTCTGAATTTATAGTACAGATCAATAATGACAGATGTGGATCAATTTCATGGGACAAGTAGATCATTTCAATGGCAATATTCACACAGCACCCCGATTTTCATAAAGAGGGTTCCGTTCCACTCTTCATAGTTATGGGGGATGGGAAACGGGGAGATTCCCAATCCCCCCATTCGATGTGTGAGAAACGAATCCCTTTCCCAGAAGGACTATCTTCCACTATCCGTGTTCTATTGCAATGAACC
>NZ_JBHSZV010000012.1:0-1184 GCF_042663045.1 Halobacillus seohaensis
CTTCTATATAATAGAAAGAATAATTGACGTACTGGTTGGTTCGTTCAGTTTTCAAAGATCAAAATAAAGTGGTGGAGCCTAGCGGGATCGAACCGCTGACCTCCTGCGTGCAAAGCAGGCGCTCTCCCATCTGAGCTAAGGCCCCGTTAAAGTGGTCGGGAAGACAGGATTCGAACCTGCGACCCCTTGGTCCCAAACCAAGTGCTCTACCAAGCTGAGCTACTTCCCGTAAATTATGGTGCGCCCGAGAGGAGTCGAACCCCTAGCCTTCTGATCCGTAGTCAGACGCTCTATCCAATTGAGCTACGGGCGCAAATTAAATTATGGTGCCGAGGGCCGGACTCGAACCGGCACGGTAGTAACCTACCGCAGGATTTTAAGTCCTGTGCGTCTGCCAATTCCGCCACCCCGGCATGACTTGCAAATAAGTTTACATAAACGTACATATTAAACTATAAAATATATGGAGCGGAAGACGGGATTCGAACCCGCGACCCCCACCTTGGCAAGGTGGTGTTCTACCACTGAACTACTTCCGCTTATAATGCGGGTGGAGGGACTTGAACCCCCACGCCGTGAAGCACTAGATCCTAAATCTAGCGTGTCTGCCAATTCCACCACACCCGCAAACATAATGGTGAGCCATGGAGGGCTCGAACCTCCGACCCTCTGATTAAAAGTCAGATGCTCTACCAGCTGAGCTAATGGCTCCTAATATAGGAAACTTACATTGGATTAAGTTTTAACTCATTATCATAATGAGAAAATGGTGCCGGCCAGAGGACTTGAACCCCCAACCTACTGATTACAAGTCAGTTGCTCTACCAGTTGAGCTAGGCCGGCAATATGGTGGAGGATGCAGGGCTCGAACCTGCGACCCCTTGCTTGTAAGGCAAGTGCTCTCCCAGCTGAGCTAATCCTCCAGGAATTTTTAAGGTATGGCAACGTCCTACTCTCACGGGGATCGACCCGACTACCATCGGCGCTGAAGAGCTTAACTTCTGTGTTCGGTATGGGAACAGGTGTGACCTCTTCGCTAACGTCACCAAACCTTGTTTTATTTTTAAGGACAAGATATATTATATTGCCCTTTCACAAAAATATCAAGGGTTTTTTTGAAAACCCTCAAAACTGGATAAGACAACATCATTCAAACGAACATTCTTTCCACGAAGTTTCATAGT